>WGMD01000020.1 GCA_016125255.1 Planctomycetota bacterium
CAAGATGACGAGCTTCGACCGTCAACAGATCGATGCGATCCGAAAGGAACTGAATCAGACCTTCAACACCCAACACCAACCCGCCGTCCAGACACCCGCCCCTTCACGAATTTACAGCACGACAGGGACTTGACCGCGGAACTGGCAGCATCAATAGCCACAATTTGGCACTGTGGAAGCCATTCCAGCACTTTTGCACGCCACTCTTTTGCCTTCACGAAGTCCTTCGCCGCGGTTGCATCGATTCGCTCAAATGTTTCACTAGGCCGTCCAAGGGCAATATATGGACCAATGCACTGAAAGAACAACTTAAAAAGTATCTGCTCATCTAACATGAGCCGAAATGGATCGCGGTCCGATGTCCCCAATTTCCGACACACTCCGGAGTAAAGGAACAAGTTGCCTGGCTTCTTTCTATTCCGCAAGAACCTTGCATATCGAAAAAGAAGACTCAACTGCGATCGCTCTTTATCGAACGATCGCAAATAGAGGATGGGTTGTCGTCCATCCTGCGCCATGGTTTCTGTTGCAGACGTGCTCAATAACCAAGCTGGTGACAACAAGCGCCTATGAAACCGGTTCATTGCCAGACTTCCCATCTGCCACAATGTTGAGCCGATTGCAATACTGCATAATCCCACGACGGAATCAACAAGATTCACGGAGTGAGGCGAAGCGCTTAATGAATGAAAACGTACGTAGAGAACAATCGGCGCAAAAAATAAGACTGTACCAATTGTGCAAAGGAGAATGCTCATCACCGAACGTGGAACATCGGCGGCCGAGATCAGCATCTTGCGCAGAATTCCAGCCAGAAGTAAAAGTCCGCCTGCGGCCACGTATGTCCAGAATCCACGGTGTGGAAGTTGATGCATGATCTCCACAGTGATATATGGAGCAAAGAACCAAAATACCACAGACCAACAGACAAGGCTGACAGCAAACAGCGTCGTAAAGAGTACAAGTTGCCGAAACATTGTCTCGCTCAGACGGATGAACTGCTAAAGTATCCTAAATACGTACTCGCTCGACCCAACGCCGGTAGTTCCGCCAAGACGGTTAGTTTGCACGACTTGCTCTCCATCGCAACATACCACATATGCGGCTGAGATGCGCCGAGGGTGAGGGGTTAAAACACGCCCTCCGAAAGCTCCCTTCATGCTCCCAAGGCGTCCAAAAGTCTCCTGTCACTTTCGATCGCCACCTCTTCTGCTTGCGCCTTTGCTATGCGCGAAATAGCATCTTCTCCTCTTTGAGATCGCCCTCCAGCGCCAGTGCTATCAGATGTAGGCCCGCGCGTCCGTTGTCCCTCCCCCATTGTCACATGAGCTGGATTCACCGTCCGGTCGTCGAACATGTATGTTAAATCCAACCTATGTTCCGGCGTCCCTTGGGGACGTGCCACATTAGGGATGAAATACTCCGAAGGAATCGTGTAATCCGTATGGTAATGGCCGCGATAGACGCAGTGGCTCTTCCCCTGCAAGTCAGGTGGTAGATCAACGGGGCACCTGATCTTGGAGTCGATCTCCTGGACGGGAAGCAACTCCGTGGCCTTTCCGGAGGATGTCGCTGCCGCATTCGCGATTGTTTTCATCGCAAGAATGAGTGCTTTGGGCAACGAATCGACCCGGGAGGCGTTCCACGCCTCATCCGTTACACCCAGGTCGGCGTTTAGTTTTTCCATGTATTCTTTAAGACGGCCCGACTTCACCATATGACCAACGGAGTTCACAGAGAATGCCACCCCCCCCGGCATACGGTGATCCGTCCACCATCGCCCGTCGCCTTGCGTACTGAAGTAATTGACGCCGGTCTTCCATTTCCATGTGACGCGAGCATTGCCCGGTTTCTCAAGAAATATGTCATCATAAAGGATGCGATCTTCCCCGCAGTCATCGAGCAAATACAACGAGCACAACCGCTTTGCTATATCCTTCACCAATGGCGATGGAATCGCGCCGGCAATTCTCTCTGAAACCGCCACGAGCACGAATGCACTCTTCGCTCCCTGATAACCGTCGCGTGTCCATGCGGTCCTATCTCGCTGGATTTTCTCTCGGATGGCATCGTCAGACATCGCAAGATCGCTGTCTGTTAAAAAACAATAACTGATCAGGCCAAGCTTGGCGGCAATGCGGCCAAATAAGCATGGCTGATACTTTTCAAGCCACTGCCCGAGTATTCGCGCGCGCGCTTGATCGGTCGTCGCGCAATATAGCTCGGTGTTCGCGCCTGCTACCTCTTTACTGAACGCAGCTTCCTTACGCCACGGGTCAGGCTCAAGTTGATCCAAGAGCTGCGCAAGACTCAGCATGTTCGCCTCATATTCCAATCAGCGTCTTGAGGTTCGGCCGCGTCCAATCGTAGATCATGTCCGTCGCTAGCGCCGACGATGGTTTCTTGCACACCTTTCCATTCCGGCCCTTGAGCAAAAAATAGCGCTTACCTCCTTCGCGCGCGATCCGGAGTTCAGCGGCAACTCCCGCAGCGTTGTGACACTGCTCCCCGCAAATCACAATGACGACGTCGATGTTCTGAAGGCGTCGTCGGAACTTTTCCTTCCAGTCACCCGTCAACGGTTCTTTCAGGGATCGGTCCTTCATTTCGAACGGGGCATCGGGATGCTGGGCTTGTCCGGCTAGCAGGTTCCGAAGATCCTCGTCGTGGTCGTAGTCAAAGCTGATAAATACTCGTTTTAGTGCCATGTTGCCTCCTATATGAGTTTCTCTTCAACAAGCCGACGATAGTGTTCCCCAAGTACCGTCAGCTTGCACGATTTACCTTCCATTGCAGCATTCCACATATGTTCTGCGCCGACGGGGACTAAGAGATTGACACGGTTATACTTTTGAAGAATTGTGAATTTTCGGTTGTTCTCAAGATTCGCGCGAGGCATTTCCGGTGTACGTCCTTCGTCACGCGGCTCAAAGGATGGGTCCAACTTAAAATCGAAGCCAGGCGTGGGAAAAAACTCTGTAATGCGGTGAAGGTCAGCCAAAGGGATGGGCGGCTCGACCTTGCGCAGTGAAACAAACGTCTTTACATTGGTCTTGAATACGGGGCGCTGCTTCCAATTGCCGAGGGATTGGTCAATGTGCGCGTACACACTGCCAGGGGTGATGTTTCCAAGAAGATCACGAGCTGAGCCCTGTAAAGCATCAATTAATAGCGTTGTGAATACGCCGTGACCGTTCTCCTCGGAGGCGCGCTGTTTGTCCGTAGAAGCCGTCAGAATGGTCATACCATCGGAAAGTGCGGCCTCCTGTTTCGTGACTACTGGGTTTCCAGCACTACCTGAATGGCAACTATCAAGGATGATGATCTTATTCTTTGCCTTCGAGCCTCTCGCGAGTTCCAATATCTCATTCAGCGAAACGCCGTCATCCCATCTCTTTGCGTCACTTGCCAGAATGTAACCGCCAGATGCTTCGATATGACCATGTCCAGCAAAGTAGAGTAGAGCGATTTCATCATCAGTCGAAAACAATTCTTCAATCGCGTCCTTCAATACCTGCTTGTCGCAATTATCTGTCGAGGCAGAGCTGGTCAAAAGCTTTGGAGTACCGAAGTTAATGCTGCCAGTGCCGTCCCGTTCCAAAGTCACCTTCATAGAATGCGCATCATTAACGCAGCCGAATAGCTTCGGAAGTGACTGGTAGTAGTCGATGCCGACCACGAGTGCTTTTTTCGTGTTCATCGCTTACTGTCCTAGAGCAGCCTTCAACTGGCGGTGGAAGGCGTCAACACCTGCGATACCCTCGGACGCTGCCGCATATTTTTCCATGAGCGAGCGTTTCACGATCGGTGCCTGCTGCTTGTAGTGCCTCGCGAATGTGTCAATCGCATTTTCGCCGCGGAGCACCGGCCACTCTGTTAGGTATTCGGGCAGATCTCCCTGCGCGAGATTCGTGTACGAGGTGATGATCCGGGGTGCTTGACGCGCGACGCCGACCTCAAACGGCACCCACCATGAGCCACGCGTATTTTGCGTCACAAGGGCCAAGAGGTTTGTGCAGTCATTGAGCCGCTTCACAATCAGTGCGGTGACGCGATTGCTCTGATTGGCGTAGCCCGCTTCTTTATCAAGGTCGTCCAAGTAGCACGTGATTCCATGCACGTTGGTGAGGCGGTCACGCACTGCTCTGGCGATCACGTCGTCGGCCGTTCGATGTGAGATGAATACGGGCATTAGTTCTCCAATGGCTCGGGTCTTCCACGAATCGTAGCGAAAAATCCCGCCGCGTACAGCCAACAGACAGGTTATCTACACAAAGGCGGGGTCAACCTGTACAGAAAGATTTGGCACCGGTGACACCGCCCACGCGTTCCGTCGCGACCTCGACCACTTCGACATCCGAAGCAGTGCCATTGCAGTGCCAAACGGCTTGCGGTGACAGTCATGTGACGATCACATGACGGTTTTCTGGCACTGCAAGCGTCACATGACGGGGGTTGTGATGCGGTAACATGGGGCAAAAGCGGGTGCAACTCGCACCCATGGCGATTTGGCGCAAGTGTATGATGTGAAGCAGTTTGTCTCTTACGTGACGGGGGTACGACCTCGTCACGTGGATTTGAGACTTTGAGACGATCTCGGCTCTCGGGGGGTGGTTTTCGGGCGCTACCCCGTCACGTGTTTGGGCGGTGCGGCACGGCGGCGTAATTGCGAAAACTCTTTGTTTATAGGTCGAAATGAGCGAAGCCCGCCGCCGGGTGGCAACGGGCCTTGCTCTGGACAGAGACGGGTCGCAAGGACCCGTCCAATGGAGGGAGAGGGGATCGAACCGAAAATCACACATCTGTTATCATGCCCCTTCGCACATTTGCGGAGGATTCGCATGTCGTCCCACAAAAATCATCGCATTCTGATGTTCGTCGACGATGTCTACGAAGATTTGGAGCTCTGGTACCCCAAGCTTCGGCTCATCGAGGCGGGGTGCGAAGTGGTCGTCGCCGGGCCCAAGGCGGACAAGGTGTATGCGGGCAAGCACACGTATCCGTGCAAGGCCGACGCCGCCATCGCCGACATGGACGCCGCGGACTTTGACGGGCTGGTGATCCCCGGCGGGTTCGCTCCCGATCAGTTGCGCCGCGATCCGAAAGTGCTTTCCCTGACGCGCGAGATTCACGAAGCGGGCAAGCTGATGGCGCACATCTGTCACGCCGGCTGGATTCCGATCTCCGCGGGAATCATGAAGGGCTACCGCTGCACCTCGACGCCGGGCATCAAGGACGACCTCGTCAACGCCGGGGCGACTTGGCTCGATGAACCGCTCGTGATCGATCGCAATCAGGTCTCCAGCCGCCGGCCCGGCGACCTGCCGCAGTTCATGCAGGGCGTTTTGAAAGTGCTCAGCGGAGCGTGATCAGCCCGCTATAATCGTCCCCGCAACCAGAAACCAGGAACCAGAAATTCGGAACTTCCCCCGATGCCCATCGACTACCAAGGCGACCTGACGGCCGGCGAAAACCGCTTCGCCATCGTCGTCTCGCGCTTCAACAACGAAATCACCGACCGCCTGCTCGAAGGGGCGCTTCAGGCCCTCGCCGCCTGCGGCGTGAACATCGACGAAGTGCCCGTGGCTCATGTGCCCGGCAGTCTCGAACTCGCCGTCGTCGCCAAGTCGCTGGCCATCACCGGTCAGTACGACGCGGTGATCTGCCTCGGCTGCGTGATCCGGGGCGAGACGACGCACTACGACTGCGTCGCCATGGGAGCCGTCCACGCCATCACCGCCGCCGCCGCCGAGACCGGCGTGCCGATCATGTTCGGCGTGCTGACCACCGAAGACGATGACCAGGCCCTGGCCCGTTCCGACGCGGCCCGCAAAACCAACATGGGCGCCGACGTGGCGCGCGGCGCGGTCGAGATGGCCAACCTCATGAACGCGATCGCCAACCCCTCATGACCCCACGCCACCAGGTTCGACAACTCGCCATTCAGGCGCTCTACCAGCTTGACGCGCGCGGCGACGCCGACGCCGAGCAGGTCGAAGCGACCGTGCGCGAAGCGCCCGCCAGCGCGGAAATCATCACCGACGCGCTGGGCATGGCCCAGCGCGCCTGGCTCATGCACGACGAAGCCGACAAGCTCGCCGCCGAACTCGCCCCCGATTGGCCCACGCATCGTCAGCCCCCCGTCGATCGCGCGATTCTCCGGCTCGCCTATTACGAAATCGCCGGCGAAACCGAGACGCCCGCCGCCGTCGTCATCAATGAAGCCATCGAGCTGGCCAAGACCTTCAGCTCCGAGCGCAGCCCCGCGTTCATCAACGGCGTCCTCGACAAGATCGCCAAGCGCCTGCGGCCCAATGAGGAGCGACTCTCCCGCCGCGAAACACCCGGCAAAGCGGCGGCGCAACCCCTCGCCGTCAAAGTCCCGCCGCAGGCCAATGACCAAGGTCCAAGCACCAATGACCAAGGTAATGAACAATGACCAACGGACGCATTCCTTGAACCTTTGACCATTCGACTTTTGATCATTCCCTTGGTCATTGGGATTTGGTCATTGGTCATTTTTAACCACCACCATGGGCTTGTTTGGTTTTTCATTCAAGAAAGTCAAAGAGGGTCTGGCACGCACGCGGCAGACCTTCGCCCGGCTGCGCGGCTTGTTGACCCGGCAGCTTTCCGATGACGTGATCAACGAAGTCGAGGCGCTGCTCATCCAGTCCGACATCGGCGTCAAGACCACGCAGGACATCATCGCGCATGTGCGGCAGGCCTACCGCGAGAAGAAGTTCACGCGCGGCGATCAGGTCTTCGACTACATCAAGTCGTACATCGCCGGCCTGTTTCCCGCGGCGGATCGCTCGATTCGCTTCGCGCCCAGCGGGCCGACGGTGATCCTCGTCAGCGGGATCAACGGGGCGGGAAAGACGACGAGCATCGCCAAGATCGCCAAGGCGCTGCGCGATGAGAAGAAGAAGGTGCTGCTGGCGGCCTGCGACACGTTCCGCGCCGCGGCGGTGGAGCAGCTTGAAGTGTGGGCCGGTCGATTGGGCGTCGAAGTCGTCAAGGGCCAGCAGGGGGGCGCCCCCGCGGCCGTGGCGTTCGACGCGGCGCAAGCGGCGGTGGCGCGCAACGTCGATGTGCTCCTCGTCGACACCGCCGGCCGACTCCACACGCAGCAACATCTCATGCGCCAGCTCACGAAGATTCGTGACGTCATCGCGCGGAAGATTCCGGGGGCGCCGCATGAGGTGATCCTCGTGCTCGACGCCACCACCGGCCAGAACGCCGTGAATCAGGCGATGATCTTCAAGCAGGCGATCGACGTCACCGGCATCTTCCTCTCGAAACTCGACGGCACGGCGAAGGGCGGCATCGTCGTGGCGATTCGCCAGCAGCTTGAATTACCCGTGAAATTCATCGGCGTCGGCGAAACGCCCGACGACGTGGAGCCCTTTGACCCCGCGAAGTTTGTGGAAGCCCTCTTCGCGGAGTGAGGCGGGGGACCGGCGGGACGGGGCGCGGGCGGGGTTTTCGGAGTAAACCGGGAATTCGCTTGACGGCATAAACGGGTGGTGATATTGTCGAATCGGATATGGAGGTCGCGGAGTTTGTGAGTCCATTTTGTTGTCCGGCGGGGCGTCCTCAAAAAAGTGCGTAGGGTTTGTGATGCAATTGAGTAGGTTCGTTGGCACAGGCGTGCGGCTTTGCCGCGCGGTTGGTGCGCGAATTTCCGCGGGGGCGGGGGCGCGATGACGGCGCGGCGGCGGCGTTGTCTTCGCGCGGCGGTTCCGGAGGACGGTCGCGGATCGGTTGTGCGTTGGACAAAGGAATGAGACATGCACACACGCGCGATGGCGGGTCGATGGGCGGTCGGTGTGGTCGGCGCGGCGATGCTGCTGGGCGGGGCGCAATTGGCGCATGCGGCGGCGTTCATCGACCGCAATGGTGACGCGAACAACGAAGGCAACGAGCTGGCGAACCCCGGCGTGTTCTTCAAGATTCTCGACGAGATTCCCGGCGGGCCGGTCACGACCGTGTTCTGGCGCATCGGCGGGGCGGGGCTCGACCTCTTCGACGATCCGAACAATCCGGGCACGCCCTTCAAGTCCTCCGCCGCGCCCGCCGGGGCGCATGACGCCATCGCTTCCGCGCTGGCGTCGATCGCCGCCAGCTCCAACTTTCTGTTCATCGAATCGACGACCACCGCCGCGCGATGGAACAACCTGCCCGACGCGGGGGTCAACGGCAATGGCAACACCCTCGACTTTTTCTTCGCCGACCTGGACACGGCCTTCGGCGCCGGCACCCTCGGCGGCGCCTCCACCGGCAACGCCGTCGGCGTCCAGAACGGCACGACCCTCGCCGCCAACGACACCTTCATCGCCTCCAACGTCGACCTCGTCTTCAACGACAAACTCGGCGTGTTCAACCCGAACAACGCCCCGGCCGGTTACGCGCCCGTGAAGAACCCGCTGACCAATCCCTACGGGACTTTCACCAGCACAGGCAACGGCGCGGTACTCGACGACATCGAAAGCACCGCCATTCATGAAGCCAGTCACGCACTGGGCCTTCAGCATCCCGACCGGGCGGTGCAGAACATCAACACCGACGCCCGATTCACCCGCAATTACGACACGACCAACGACATGGGGACCATCAAGGCGTCGATGTCGTTCGTGATCAACGAGGACAATTTCTTCACGAGCGGCCTGGTCCGCATGCGCGACGGATCGTCCAACGCCGTCGCCGGCGAGCCGTTCTCCGTGACGACCAACGGCGGATCGTCGGCGTACATGAACTCCGTCGCCGCGACCACCGGCGGCATCATCCGCACCGCCACGCCCGATGACCTGAAGGGGCTGGCCTATTTGTACCAGGACGCCGTGGCGCAGTCGGCCGCCGACACGTTGCAGGCCGCCACCGCCGCGCGATACGCCAGCGTCATTATCGAAAGCGACTACTCCAAGGTCGGCGGGACGACCAACACATGGAACGACGACCCCTCGCAGACGACGCGCAATGACCTGCGTGCCAATGCGCAGTTCCTCGGCGATCTGGACCTGTCCGGCGGATCGTTCACGATCCTCGGCTCCATCGCCGGCCGGGCCACCGGCGCCGAATCGCCCGGCGGCGATGTCGACAATTACCTGTTCATGGCGCTGGGCGGGGACCACATCCGCTTCGACCTCGACGAAGGCGTCGACGTCGGCAACAGCGTCGACACGCTGCTGCGGCTCTACAAGGACGACGGCACGCTGCTCGCGAGCTTCGACACCGATCAGATTCTCGACGCCCAGACCAAGAGCGGGAGTCTGAGCGATGAGGACCCCGCGTTCGACTTCATCGTGCCGGGCAACCTCCTTCAGCAGTTCAGCTTCTACATCCGCGTCGAAGGCGTGCTGCTGACGCCGGTCGGCGGCGGGGCGACGTTCAACAGCGAAGGCGATTACGTACTGAACATCACCGTGATCCCCGAGCCGACGACGTTCGCGTTTGTCGCCGTCGCGCTGGGGGCGGTGATGCTGCTGGGTCGGCGGGTTCATTGAATCATCATCAGCCGGAGCCGCGGCGGAGGATGCACCATCGGGGTCGCCCCGCATGCGGACAGGTTGAATGAGCAACTCTGGAGAACGGACATGGGCTTGCGGAACTGGAAACGGATGGGATGGTGCCTGGCGTTCGTGCTGGCGGCGCAGATCGGGGCGCGGGCGGACCTGACGACCAAGAACGCCACGATCGACGACATCATGCTTAATTATCGAATCCCCTGCGACGGGCCGATTCAGTCGATCAACCTCGGCGACGTGGCGATTTCGCTTTCGGACGCCGGTGCGTTCTCGAACATGAGCGCGACGCTGACGATCGACGCGGCCGCGCAGACCAGCGACATCTGGCACTGCCTGCAACTGCACTGGATCCAGACGATCTGGCACCTGTCGGCGACCGACCCCGCCAAGTACAAGGGCGCCAACCCCGATGTGCCGACCAACGGGCAGATCATCGATCCGCCCAACGGCGGGTGGGACTACATGTACACCGACGGCTCGGCGCGGACGATGCCCGACCCGGCCTACAACTTCTTCATCGATGATCAGCCCTGGTACTACAGCGCGGTCGGCGAAGCGGCGATGAACGTCAACTGCCAGAGCTACACGATCGAAGACGGACCGGCCGACCGCGCCGATCCCGAATACGTCGGGTTCAGCACGTACCTGGTCGCCACCGTCACGATGACCTGCGACGACGACCCGATGCCCGACTGCCTCATCCCCGGTCAGATGATCGTGCTCGGCGGGTTTGATTGGACGACCAGCAACACCGACATCTTCATCCTCGGCACCTTCAACGGCGCGACCGCCGGCGACATCGCCGAGATCAACCTCGCCCTCACCAACGCCGACTTCACCGGCTGGGAGGCCTTCGATAATGACACCAAGGTGATCTGCTGCATTCCGACCCCGGCCGGTTTCGCCGGCGGATTCATGCTCCTGTGCATCGCCGCCACGCGCCGATACCGCGCCGCGGCCTGACCGAAATAAAAAAGGGCTCGTGCAGACGAGATGGCGGATGTCGAAAGGCATCCGCCATTTTTGTTGCGCGCCGAAAATAAAGAAGCCCACGCTTTCAAAGCGTGGGCTTCGGATGCCTTTGAGCATCACGTGTCGACTTACGACCCCGTGCCGAACGGGTCGATCTTCCCGCCGGTCGGCGCGGGGGCATTGCCGGGGGCGGGCGTACTTCCGGGGGCTGGGGCGGACGCCGGCGCGTTCGGCTTGGGCGACTTGCCGGGTTTCACCGAGGCCGGCGGGTTTTCGGTGAGCATCTTCTGATGCCACTCGAGCACCTTGCCGTGCTTGAGGAAGAAGTAGTACATGCGGCCCTCGGCGAACTGTCCGCCGGCCCGCTGCTCGGCGTCGGGGCCGATGCCCATGTAAATATCCGCACGGCCCGCCGCGCGAATCGCGCCGCCCGTGTCCTGATCGAGCATCATCCGATTAAAGCTCCCCTGCGGACCGGCCATCGGCGTCGTCTTCGTCTGCACCACCACCAGCCCGCCGCGCGGGAACACGCTCTTGTCCGTCGCCAGCGTCGTCATCGGCGTCGCCTTGAACCCCAGCGAACCGGCCGGCCAGTTCTGACCGTTGTACTCGGCGAAGAACACGTAGCGGTCGTTCATGTTGATGTACCGCTCCAGCTCCGCCGGCTTGTCCGCGAAGTACGCCCGAATCGCCGGCAGACTCAGATGCTCCGGCGAAATCTTGCCTTCCTTGACGAGCGTCTGGCCCAGACCGGTGTAGTCGTGACCATTGTTGCCGGAATACCCGATGTACATCACGCTTCCGTCGGCCAGCTCCAGCTTCGCCGACCCGTTGACCTGGATGATGTACTGATCGAGTCGATCCTTGACGTAGACGAGCTCGGTGCCCTTGAGCATGTTGCTCGATTCGATCTCGCTGCGTGTCGGGAACGGCTGATACCCCGAGCCGACTTTGCGCCCGAGCACCTTGCCGGTCATCGGTTCGATGTCCAGGTCGGCGGGCTTTTTGTAGAGCGGATACTTGTAGGTGCTGTCGGCGGTCTTGGACGCTTTGAAGACGGGCGTGTAGTAACCGGTGAACAGCACGCCGCCCTTGTTGTCGTAGCCGACGGAGGTGTAGCAGTCGAAGTCCTCGCGCATGCGCTGTTCGAACTGCGAGCCGGACTGCGATTCGGTGAGAATCTTGGATAGTGCATACACGCT
This sequence comes from Planctomycetota bacterium, assembly GCA_016125255.1. Taxonomy (NCBI): domain Bacteria; kingdom Pseudomonadati; phylum Planctomycetota; species Planctomycetota bacterium. The sequence continues at coordinate 11,702 of WGMD01000020.1, forward strand.
CATCTGGGCCCGCAGATGCGACACGTCGAACAGCGGGAAGAACTGCTTCGTCGATGCGATGCCGAACCACGAGCGCGAGCGATCGAGCGACTCCATGAACGCCGGGTCCTTGCGCTCCCACGGCTCCTTGAGGTCGGGCCACTGCGCCGGATCGAGCAGCAGCCGCAGCGCATTGGCGCCCGGGGGCAGGGGTTTGTTGTAATCGGGCTTGACCTGCTGCTCCTTCTGGCATCCGGCCAGAACGGCGAACAGCAACACGACCGACAGGCGACGCATCATGACGGGCTCCTTCCGTGGAGTTCTTGGCCATAAGGATAGCCGCCCCGTTCGCGAACGTCGAGAATGTTAAAAAAGCCCCGCAATATCAGCGGGTTTGATGCCTCGCACCGCAATCCGCTTGTGCGGCTGCGTATGTCCCGAAACGACCTGGACATCGCGCTTGCTCACGCCGAGCTTCTCCGCCAACAGCGCACACACCGCCGCGTTCGCCTTCCCGCCCTCCGCCGGGGCGCTGACTTTGACCTTGATCGCCTCCCCGAGCCGCCCCACAATCTGATCCCGCGAAGCGCCCGGCACGACTTTGACTTCGATGATCACCGAATCCATGCGCGTCGCTCGCCGTTTCCCTCCCCCTTGCAGGGGGAGGGTTGGGTGGGGGTAGATCGTATCAGTTTCAACCGCTTTGACATTGTGAGCTGTCTCATCGCACCGCATTCGATGCGTTACCGACTTCCGCGACATCACTTGAACTGTTACGACTCACCCTCCCCCAGCCCCTCCCTCAAAGGGAGGGGTGTAAGACCCTCACTCACCGATCACCTTCTTGCGCCTTAGCACATGATGATACGATTGGGCGAAGCGGTGGGCTTCGTCGCGGATGGACTGGCACAACTTGAGCCCCGGGTTCTCCCGGCCGAGTTTGATCGGCTCGGGTCTGTCGATCGTGTAGATCAGCTCCTCCTTCTTCGCCAGCGAAATCACCTTCGGCGGCTTCACATCAAGCTGCGCGAAGGCGTCCATCGCCGCGCCGAGCTGGCCGATGCCGCCGTCGATGATGACGACCTCGGGGTAGAGCTGATGACCCGCCCCGGCTTCGCGGTACGCCCGGCTCACCACTTCGCGGATCGACATGAAGTCGTCGTTGCCCGCGGTGCGGATGCGGAACTTGCGGTATTCGCTCTTGCACGGCCGACCGTCGACGAAACACACTTTCGACCCGACCGTTTCCTGCCCCTGAAGGTGCGCGATGTCGATGCACTCGACGCAGCGGATGTCGTTTTCCATGTTCAGCGTCCGCCGCAGCGAGGCGAGCCCCTTCCGGGGGTCGACATAAAACGACTCGACATTCGGCTGAAAACCCATCGATTTCTTGCCGCGCTCGCTGAGCTTTTCGATCGCCTTGATCTGATCGCGCAGCGTCGCCGCCTTCTCGAACGCCAGCTCTTTTGAAGCCGCCTCCATCTCCGCCCGCATCTCGCGCAGCATGACCGACCGCTTCGATTCGATGAACTTCACGAAGCGATCGATGTCCGCCCGGTACGCTTCCTTGCTGATGCGCGCGGCGCACGGCGCGGTGCATTGATGAATCGGATGCAGCAGGCACGGCCGAAAAAAGCGCCGCTGCGGATCATCCTCGCGAATGTCCAGTTCGCATGTTCGGAACTTGAACACGCGTTGCAACATCTTCACCGACTCGCGCAGGGCGGCGACATTCGTGAACGGCCCGATGACCTTCGCGCCTTTGTACCGCTCATCACCCGGCTGCCGCGTGATGAACACCCCCGGAAAATCATCGCGCAGCGTGATGACGAGATACGGAAAACTCCGATCGTCGGTCATCGACGCGTTGTACTTGGGATGCAGATCCTTGATGAGCCGATTCTCAGCAAGCAGCGCCTCCCATTCGCCTTCACATTCGATGACATCGAAGTCATCGATCAGATCAAGCATCGGCTGCTTGCGCGGCCCGAGGTCCGCCGACGCCTGAAAATAACTGCCCACCCGATTCGGCAACACCAGCGCCTTACCCACATACAGCACGACGCCCTTCGCATCCTTGAACAGATACACGCCGGGCGACTTGGGCAACGCCTTCGCCTTGGCCGCGAGCTGGGCCATTTTCGTCGCGCGATCACTCATCGATTGATTATAGATCGAGTCCTTGCGGCGCGATTGTGTCCAACGGTAGAATTGGATCACGGCGTCAGTTTTGCCGCGTCGTATGTCGATTCAAATTTGTCCTTTCCGGAGCTATGTCATGAAACGTGCATTGATGTCCGTATTGTTGGTGGGCTGGACATGTGTTCGTGCGGCGGTTGCGCAGCCGGCGGCGCTGCCTCCGAAGGCAGTGATACCGACGGGGCCGGAGGCGTACACGCAGGCGAAGTTTGAGACAGAGGTGATGATTCCGTTCTACAAACGGACCGTGCTCGACGCCTACAAGCAGCACGGCGTACACGACCCAAAATGGGACGACGCGGCGACGACGTTTCTTGAACATGTGGTGACCTATGAGATGCGCAGTCCCGGCGCGCTGCCGCAGACGGAATTACGTGATGAAGGCGGTCGCCTTGTGGGGAAGCTCAAATGCATGGATCCACTCGTGCGGCTTTACTTCTGGCAATTGCAGCAGGATGTATGGTATTGGGGACAATCGGACGAGGCGGCGAAAATTCCTTCGGAGATGATTCAGTGCGGATATTCAGCGCCGCAAATTGCTGAGGCGTATGAGTTCGCGCAGATGTTGATGGACGGAGCTGGCCAACCTGTCGACAGAGTTTTTGGGTTGCTGGAAGAGTCGCAAAAATTCTGGTTGGAAGCGCTTCGCGATCCACAAAATCAAGGTGCAACACAACGCGTGCTTTATGCAATTTTCACCGCACAATATGAACGCGCAGAGCCGATGGCACTTGAGTCGCGATACGTGGCATCATGGTCGAAGTTTATGGATCAATTAGTGACGGATGCAAGCATTGATGCGTGGACCAAGAACATATTGAATGGATATTGGCATATTCGAACTGCATGGGTATCCCGCGGCTATGGATGGGCGAACTCCGTCACGCCGGAGGGCTGGCTGGGATTTGACGAGCACATTGCTAAGGCTCAGGCGCACCTTCGTGCGGCATATGCAGATAAGCCAGACCGGCCAGAAGCAGCATCTGAGATGATTGCGCTTGCGGGGGCAGGCAAGTTACCGAAGTCCGAAACGATACTTTTCTGGTTCAACCGGGCCGTAGCAGCACAGATGGATTATGAACCGGCGTATTGGCGGGTGCAGCAGTTTCTATTGCCGCGCTGGGGTTTTGACCTCAATGAGTTGGTTGCGTTCGGCGAAGCGTGCGCGGCGACGAAGCGCTATGACACGATTGTACCGATGACCTACAGCAGCGTCGTGAGCGTCGTCGAACGCGACGCACGAGATGGCGGGGTGACGATCCATCATACTGTGCAGTATCAGAAGCTGCTCGATATCGTCAAACATATGCTCGACGAGCCGCGTTTTGCAGATGACCATCGGCGACTCGACTCGGTGGCGATCGCACTGTCGGCGCAATTGGGCGATTATGCATGGGCGAATCAGAAGCTTGAATCGCTCGGTGCGGATCGACTCCGCGACGAGACGATGACCGCGAATCTCCATGCGGCTGAGGTGGGGAGGATCGTGCCGGCGCGTGGTGGGCCGGTCGGGAAATTGGTGCTCGAAGGTGATGCGGCGTTTGACAAGCGTGATCACGCTGGGGCGGCGGCGGTCTATCAAAAGGCGCTTGATGCGCTGCCCGCCGGACACGCCGGCCGCAAGTATCTGCACGATCGCATGCAAGTGATCGCATGGGAGAAAGCGTACGATGCCGGGGAGCGCGTCGATCTGTCGCCGAATCAGGACATGGACGGGTGGATGCCGCTGGAAGGGACATGGGGATTGGACGCCAATGGCGCGATTGTGGGCCGGGTCGAAGAGGCGAGGATGAAGGTTCGTTTGATCAATCTGGGCCGATTCAGCCACCGCTTTGAATACACAGGGCAACTCGATCTGGATGAGGCGGCCAAGCAGTGGGTTCCGTCGGCGGCACCGATCTTTGGATATGCGATGAAGCCCCTGTACCGATTCCGCACGGTAATTTTTCAACCCTCGAACCACAAAATGGCGCTACGCCGCGACTTCGCATTTGGCGATTTCATCCCTGCGAATGTACCTTATTCGATTCCCTTCCGGATCGTGGTCTTTGATCGTCTGGTGCGCATCTACATCGGGGGCCAATTGATGTTGGACACACACTGGCTCAACCCTGATGAAGTCTTCGGTCTCGATGAATTCGTTGGTTGCGGGGCGTCTAGCGGGATCCGTCACAAGGAACTGTTCCGCTTCAGCCACCTGCACATCCGCAAGCTTGACGCCTTGCCGGCCGAGTGATGCGCCGGTTCATTCCCGGATCGCTTCCCAAGCCCTGACGATCGCGTCGTCAGCGATGTCGTTACGCATGATGACTTCGCCGAGGCGGGTGGGGAGGATCAAACGGATGCGGGCGTCTTTGACTTTTTTGTCGAGGCGCATGGAGGCGAGCAGGGTGCTCGAGTCGGCGAGTTTGGCGCGGACGGGGAGGCCGATGTTGACGAGGAGGGCAGCGAGGCGTTCGAGGACGGCGGGGGGGCAGAGGCCGATTTCGACGGCGAGGGTCGTCGCGGCGACCATGCCCAAGCTGACGGCCTCGCCGTGCTCGATGGTGCCGTAACCGGTCGTGGCTTCGATGGCGTGCGCGAAGGTGTGGCCGAAGTTGAGGTGGGCCCGGACGCCGGTTTCCTTTTCGTCCTCCATCACGACGGCGGCTTTGATGGCGACGTTGCGCTCGATGAGTTCGACCATCGCTGCGGGTTTGATTGCCTGAATCTTCGGCAGATTTTCATCAATGAAGTCGATCAGCGACGCATCGCGAATCACGCCATGCTTGACGCACTCGGCGAGCCCGCATCGCAGTTCGCGCGGCGGGAGCGTCGCCAGCACGAGCGGGTCGATGATGACGACGACGGGTTGATGAAACGCGCCGATGAGGTTTTTTCCTTGCGGGACGTTGACGCCGACTTTCCCGCCGACGCTCGCATCGACCATGGCCAGCAGCGACGTCGGCACCTGGACAAACGGCACGCCGCGGAGGTACGTCGCCGCGACGAACCCGACGGTGTCGCCGGTGATGCCGCCGCCGAGGGCGATGACGGGGCTGCGTCGTTCGAGGCGGTCGTCGAGCATGACGTCGTACATTTTCGCGACGGTGTCGAGCGTTTTGTGCGATTCGCCGGGGATCATCGTGCCGGACGTGACGGTGTATCCGGCCGACCGAAGCGACGTCGTCGCGCGGCCGCCGTAGATGTTGTGCACATTCGCATCGGCGAACAGCGCGCATCGATCATGCGGCGCAAGCCCGCGCACGATCGCCCCCATCCGGTCCAACGCCCCCGGCTCGATCAAAACCTCGTACGCATGATGCGGCAGCTTGATTGCAACGCTCGGCATGAATCACTCGACATCTTCAAAGGGCTTGGGGTGGTGCTGCGCCAGCACGTCCAGCGCGTCCGCCGGGTTCTCCGGCAATTCGATCTCCGGCTCGGCGTCCGCTTCGTCCGCCGATGCCGACGCCGCCGCTTTCCGCGCTTCCTCTTTCTTCTGGCGGTATTCTTCCCATCGCTGCGGCGGCGTCAACAGCGCATCGCGCCCGCGACGAAACAATCGCACCAGCATCCACCCCAGAAACATCGCCATCGCACCGATCACCACCGCGATGAGGTACGGCGAATAACTCCGCTCCGCCGCGTTCATCACCGCCAGCTTCTTGCCCACGAACGTCAGATACAGCCGTCCCTCGCCCTTGATGTTCTTCTCGTTGAGCACCTTGTAGAACCGCGCCGCCACGCGCACTTTCGATCCCGTCTCCGCCAGCATGTTCCGATTCAACTGAAGCACCGGCGCGTGAAGATCCGGCGGATCCGTCAGATACACGATCGCCATGTCCTCCGCCGTCAGATCGCCCGGCTTCTTGTCAAAGCCCCGCACCTGCACGATCAGACTCCGCACCTTGTCCCATCCCTCGCGCGACAGTTCCGCCCTCGGCTCCTCCGCCAGCAGCACGCCCTCGATCAGACAAAGCTTCCCGCGCCACTCCGCCGGGCTGTCCATCATCTGCGCGTAATCCGGAATCGTCGCCCCCGCTTCCGATCCGTCCGACGTCGCCGCGTTTTCCAGAAGCGCATACAACGCCGCCTCGTCCACGGTCGCCGACCCGTCCGCCGCCGTATCCAGCCGCGTCTTCTGCGAATCCGTCAGCGGCGCCGCCCCCATCAGCACGGCCGCCGCCATCAGAATGTAAAGCGTCTTTCGCATCGGTCCATTGTATCGACGCCGCACGATGCCCGCAGTTCGCGCCGACGAGGCATTCTCATGCATCGAGAAGCCCACGGATTTCATCCGTGGGTCCACGAAAAATCCCTACATGGATGAATAAAATCCCCGCGTGCCCGCGTTTCATGGATAGCGCCCGTTCATGCCACTTGATGCGCGACCCGCCCGCGCGATTCGGGAAAGTCATTCGATGCTGCGCCATGTTGTCCGCCTCGCCGTGTTGATCGGTCTGTGCTGTGCGTCCGTCCAGGCCGCGGAGGGCGATGCGCCCGCGGAACTGTTAAGCCCGCGCGCGGTGGAGTACACGACGTTTCAGCGCGACAAGCTCACGCTGCATGCATGGGTCGGCGAGCATGTCGCCGTGCTCACGCCGACCGCCGACCTCGACGCCGCGACGATGACGAAGATGGTGCGCGGCCTCGATCGGGTGTATGCGTTCTACCGCACATCGACCGGGCGCGATCCCAAGGCGATCAAGACGAAGATGATCGACGGGCGGACGACCGTGGCGGTGGTCGCAAAGACCTGCGGGGCCGGCTGCGGCAACGTCGGGGCGACCGGCATCGAGATGATGCCCGAGTATTTTCAGGAGCTCTACACCGGCCTCAAAAAGCGCGATCAGTGGGATCAGGTGATCTGCTACGAATTCGGCCGCAACTTCTGGTTCGCCGGCCCGCAGCTTGAGTATCAGGGCGATGACAACCCGCGCTCCGTGCAGACCGGTTACGCCGTGTTCATGCGCTTCATGTCCATGCAATCCGCCGGCCTCGACGGCGGACCCTTCCGCGGCAAATCCTTCGACGAATTCAAGCAAACCGTCGAAGGCCTCGTCGACCTCTACGAAAAAGACGCGTCCCTCACATGGGCGAATACGCTCCGCGTCGACAAGGCCCCGGCCAACCCGATGGACCTCAACGGCACCGACCTGTTCGCCGGCTTCTGCTTCCGTCTCCGCCGCATGTACGGCGACGACTTCGTCGGCAAACTCTGGCAGGAAGCCGCCAAACGCCCCAAAGCCAAAACCTCGCAAGACGCCCTGGACAACTTCGTCATCGCCGCCAGCATCGCGGCCCACGCCGACCTGTCCTCCCTCTTCGCCGACCGCTGGCGCTGGCCCCTCTCCGACGCCGCCCGCAAACTGGCGCACGACGCCGGCTCCTGATCGCCCGAAATGGCCCCGCGTTTCCACGCGGGGCTCACTTCATTAAAAGCGCGCCTCATCAAGGAAGCCCTAAGAGCGTGTGTGAGAGGGCGGCGTTTAACGAGCCGCGACCGTGAGGGAGCGGTCACGGCGCCGCTCATGGATGCTCGTTTCGACCGCTCCCTGACGGTCGCGGCTCGTCGATCGATGGCCTTCTCACACATGTTCCGAGTGGCAACGTGAAGCCCGCATCGCTTCGCCCGCATCACTCGCCTCAATTCTCCGCCAGCTTCAGCACCAATTTTCCCTTCGACGCCTTGCCGCACGCGCGGCAGAACGTGCGGGCGAGCATCTCCGAACGCATGCGTCGATGACGCCGCCCCAGCTCCCGATCGCACCCCGGGCAGTACATGATGTATCGCCCCTGGACCGTTTGCACTTCCTCCCCCGCGAGCCGCACCGGCCTCGCCCCGACGCGCCGGCACGCCGCCTTCCAGATTTCATTGTGCCCGTTCCGCACCCCCGCGATGGCGTGCGCGATCTCGTGCAGGATCGTCTCGCGTACTTCCTCATCGCCGTTGAGCGCCACAAGATGGCGCGAGAGCGTGATTGTTTTGGTTTCGATGATTTTCCCCGTCCCCGCCACGCGCCGCCGCCGCACCTGCGCACTGCCGAGCTGCCGCTTGCCCCGGCTCCACGCGAATCGCCACCCCGCCGCATGCACCCCATGCGCCTTCATCAGCGCCATCGCAAGTTGTCCCGCCTCTTCGTGCGTCATGCTCACCGCTCAGCGTCGTCACCGACAACCTTACCGACTCAAGCACACGGGTCAACACCCGCCGCCCGCGCCGCCGCACGACTCATCATTCAAATTGCAAGCCGTCGCGTAGGGCAGGATTTATCCTGCCGCCTCAATTCGTGCACGTGGCGCTCAATGACCCAAACGGCAGGATGAATCCTGCCCTACGTCACTAACTCCATCGTGCTGCCGAATGAACGCTCGCAAGTCGCCCAGCGATGCAAGCTGCTGCTCAGGCAACTGAACCTCGCAGCAAAAGTAACCCGCCAAGAAAACCTCTGAGCCGTCGGAGAAGCGGAACAGAGTGGCGCCGTCGTCGTGCGTGAGATGGTGTGAACGAAACCAAAAGCGTGATGAGCTGCCGTCGCGACAACTGATGATGCCTGCCTCTGTGCCGTCGGCGAGAATGGCGCGACGAACGTAGTCATTGTAGCCGCGCTCCAAAGTCAGTGACGCCGGGTCTGAACTGCTGGCGCGTTGAACCTCGCGCTGGGCATTCGAGGAGCATCCGGCGAGGATGACAGCAAACGCTATGAGCAGGAGTGCACGCATGACGCCTAACGGACTGACATTCACTGGCCGGCCCGGCGCCAACCAGCTCTGAAATCACGAGGACCGTTCCGCCGGGCCGGTCCAGTGCAATGTTGGGTTAGGCAGCCCGGCGTCGGATCGGATCGCTTCGCTTGGGTATTAAGCGCGGTGCAAGCAGTACGATCGCCAAGCTCAGAAGCATGATGAGCCACCCAACCCATTCGCGATCGCCGATCGGCCAGATCGCATCCAAAGCGATGATGCCGACAAAGGAGATGACCCAAAAGAGCAACCCGCGGCGCATCCAAGACCAGCACTCCCGACGGCACCTTTCGTACCCCTTCATCCCGTAGCGATCGGCAATCAGCATCTGCGGTATGCCAAAGGGGAAAACGAAGTTTATGATTCGCCACACCCACGGCAACGGACGATTAGCGCGAGCTTGATCGACCATCGCCTCTTCCTGCAACGCCGTCTCAACTTTCCTGGCGACCGTAGGATCAATCTCGCGTCGCTCGACTTCGCGCCGGGCGGCAGCCAACGCCTCCGGAGTGTATTCCGACCCGTGACCGATCATGTCGAGCAATTCGTGATCGGGCATCGCTTCCAGACGAGATTCAAAACCATGCGGTAGCGTCATGGCGAGCCTGCCTAATGTAAAAGGCTCAGTTGCCGGCCGCCCGCAGTAAGCGAGCTACAGACCAACAACAAAATATCAATCGCGGGCACAGCCGGTCAACTGCAGCCGCTGGTTAGCGGGCACTCTTGCGGAAGATAGACGTCTAGATCGTTGTGGTGGCCGACATAAGCAAGCCAACCGCCCTTTACAGGAAAGAGGTACGCATCGTTATCGACGCACCAACCATGAGACAAGAGTGTGGAGACCAGCTCAACGACTTCGTCGGTCGATTCAAGAAGAACGACGCGGTGATGTGCTAATGCTGATACTTCTTGTGTTTCGATACCCGCCAATGGCGGGACCGCCTCACGTCCCACGCAGTGTTGTAGGGCAGGATTCATCCTGCCTCCCGCCGCAGGTATGGTGCGCGACTTCGGGTCTTTCAATGGCAGGATGAATCCTGCCCTACGCGACGGCGTTCGACGCGATCGACGGTGTTCGATCATCGAATGATCATATGTCTCGCGTGGCGGGTCCGCCCGGACACGGTTGACATGATGATACCCGAGGTTCGTCGATGCCCCGTCGCGCGACGGGCGCGGGTCGCACGCATCAGTTTCCAGAGCTATTCGTGCAGTGATAGAAATGGAACGATGCAGCTTACTGCAAAGTACAAAACCGATAGGATCATATTGACGATTCCAGCCCACTGCATCCAACCACGGATAAGTTGGCGGCCTTTTGACTGGTCGTGCTTAAAGGCAGCACTGTATATGCAAAGCCCGATGAGTCCTTGTACGGGGCTGAACGCCAAGCCCAAGAACCCAAATAGCGGTGCTTCGGGCGCACCAATTATGCCGATCCATACTCGCGTCATGAATGCGTCCAACAGAAGGCATATGGCGCACCCAATGACCGCTGCCATGGTCAGAATATGACTTTGTCGGGTTGCCATCATCAATAGTCTTTGTGGATCCGAGCCGACGTTACATAATCGGGAAGTCCTGTCGGTCCGGGCCCGCCCGGACACGGTTGACATAATGATACCCGATGCTCGTCGATGCCCAGTCGCGCGACGGGCACGGGTCGTACGCCGCAACCCTGTTCGTCACGCGTGTCCGGGCTGGCCCGGACCTACGTCACTGCGTGCGCAATTTGGGAGGCCGGCGGCTGACGCCGAGTTGCGGGAGAATGGCCACGACGAGAACGATGACGATGCCAAGCAGGAAGAGGACCGAGAAGAGAACGGAGCCGGGGGGTTGGGCGCGGGCGGTGCGGTTCATGGGGGCGCTCCACGGTGGCGCGGGGAGGGGGCGACGATGCATGGTAGGAGCGGGAGGGGGGAGGGGAATTGAAAATTGGCCATTGGAAAATGGCAAATGAAAAATGAAAAATGAAAAATGGAAAGTGGAAAATGGAAAATGGAAAATGGATCCGATTTTCCATTGGTCATTTTCCAGTTGCCATTTTCCATTGGGGGGGGACGGGGTGGGATGAAAAAGTGGGGATCGTGGGGCGGGGAATTGGGCGATTTTCGCATGGGGGTGACGCGAAAGGCGCATGGTGGAGGCAAATTTGCCGCGGGGGTGCGCACGGGGTTTTGTAAGTCGTTGATTGATGGGGCGCGGGGGGCGAGGGGATTGCCTTGGCGGTGCGCATGAGCGCGCCGATGCGCGCGGTAGGAGCGGCGTGGGATGGGATTTAGGGGAAATGGAGAGGGGAGGCGCGTTGGCGGGGGAGTGCGCGGGGTGCGCTCGCTTCGCGGAGGCGAGGCGGGGCGGGGCGGGGGAACGCGGGGCGGTGCCCCGCCGCTAAACGGGGGGCGAATCGGGGATGGAGGGTCAGTGTTTGTAGACTTTGTGTTTGGGGCGGTCGGAGAGGATCTGTTCCTTGCCCCAGGTGGTGACGGCTTTGAAGGCGTCGGAGCGGATGAAGTCGGTGAAGGCCTGTTCGTCGTTCCATTCGGAGACGATGAGGTAGGAGGCGTCATCGTTGATGTCGCGGTAGAGATGGGAGGCGGTGTGGCCGGGGGCGGCGTTGAGTGCGGCGAGGACGGCGTTGAATTTGGATTCGAAGTCGTGCTGCTTGCCGGGGAGGGTGTGGTAGTTCATGCCGACGGTGATCATTTTTAACTCCGGGGTGGGGGGAAGGGGGTTGGGGAGAGGGGTTTGGGGATGATTGTAACGGAAAAGGGGTCGCGGGGCGGGGATGTGGATATTGAGGGGGCGGGTGGATAGGATTTGATGCTCGCCCATGCGGCGATCGCGTATCTTGATGGGTTCTGGTGCGTTCATAGGCCGCGCACCGGGCTCGTCGGGCTCCAGCGGTCGGGAGTGGGTCGCGCTCGTTAGGCAGGCCTGAATCCGAAAGCCGGTCCCGTGCAGGGCTCCCGGCGCTAACGAACGCGAACCTGCGAGGTGCGACATGTTTGGTTTACCCGGCGGCTCGGAGTGGATGGTCATTCTCGTCGTGGCGCTGCTGATTTTCGGCAAGCGTCTGCCTGAAGTCGGGCGATCGATGGGGCGAACGATCACGGAATTCAAGAAGGGCATGGCGGGCATCGGCGACGAGGTCGAACAGGACATGCGTCGCGTCGATCGTCAGATCGCCGCCAAGAGTGAAACCCAGCCGTCCTCTCCGGCCGCCGAGACGACGCCGACTTTGACTGAGGAACATCATGCACATCACACCTGATCTGACGCTGGCTGGAATCCTCGGGATGCCGGGCGGGTCGGAATGGATCGTCATTCTCGTCGTCGCCCTGCTGATCTTCGGCAAGCGTCTGCCCGAAGTGGGCAAGTCGCTGGGCAAGGGCATCGTCGAGTTCAAGAAGGGCCTCAAAGGCGTCGAAGACGACATCGACGATGTGGATGGCGAGATCGACGACGCCGCGTCCCGCAAGACCAAAAAGCGCACCGACCAGCTCGAATCGCAGCAACACGTCGTCGGCGAACGCAGCAAGGATAAGGCCGAGGCATGAGGCGGGGCTTTCAGCAATCAGCGATCCGCAGGCGCCCCTCCGGCTGATCACTGAAACCTGACCGCTGATGCCTTGCATTCGATTTGACCCGGTCGATCCACCTGCTATCTTAATTCCCCGACGGGCGATTAGCTCAGCTGGCTAGAGCGCACGGATCACACCCGTGAGGTCGAGGGTTCGAGTCCCCCATCGCCCATTTTTGTAAACCCAGCCGAACGCAATTCTTGCGTACCTGCCTATGTTGGTCGATGAAGCATTAGGCGATTGAGCTGAGGCCGTACAGGCCATCGATTCACCCAGTTCGGTGGCCCCGAATTGCCCTACGCAGGCTCAGTCAGGCAAATTCAGCGACGGGACATACGTGCGTTGTGAAGCGTGGCGTCGGTAGGTCGGTCTGCTCTGGGCAGTAATAGTCGCGGCGCTAGCTGGCAATTCGCTGTGTACTCATCACTGGCAAATTTGAACTTGCCACCATTTATGGGCTTGGTGCATCCAACCGTCATCGATCGCATTGGAGGTGCACTGATGGTCTGGTCCAAAGCTTCCGCGTCTGAATCGCCGTTCCGGCTGACCGGCGGCGGGACGGTTATTGGTCGAACGGGAATCAGACGGGTGGGCTTGTCAGCAGTCGAGCGGCTTCTGTCGCTTCGACGCCTCGAGTCCTTATACCGAACGGCGCAGGACGGGAACGCAAGTGATCGCTTCATCGAGCGAGCGATGGACGCGCTGCACATTGAGGTTGTTACCGACGAAGCTCGTCTTGCGACGTTGCCGTGCACCGGTCCGCTCATCGTTGTCGCCAACCATCCTTTTGGGGGTCTCGACGGTCTGCTGCTGGCGGGGCTGATCCGACGTGTACGCCTTGATGTGAAGATCATGGCCAACTACATCGGCGCCCGTGTGCCCGAGCTCAATCACCATTGCATCTGGGTCGATCCATTCGGCGGTCCCGGTGCAGCAGCTCGCAATGTCGCAGGCATGCGACAAGCCGTCCGATGGGTACGCGACACGGGCGGGGCGCTGATCGTCTTTCCCGCGGGTGAAGTGGCCCATCTTCGTCTGGCGGATCGGGGTGTTGTGGAATCAACATGGTCGCCGTCCATCGCGCGACTGATTCGACTTACCCAGTCGCCGGTCGTGCCGGTGCACTTCCCGGGACGCAACAGCATCGCCTTCCAGTTAGCCGGCCTGATTCATCCGCGCCTTCGCACCGTCATGTTGCCGCGCGAGGTGGTCAACAAGCAGGGCAGTTGCGTGCATGTCGAGGTCGGCCATGTCATTCCTGCCGTCAAACTCCTGCACCGCTCGGATGAGGAGATGACCGACTATCTCCGCGCTCGGACGGAGTTGTTGTCCGCCCGAGTGCCTGTTCCGCCACCCGCGTATCCCATGACGGTCACGCCGCCCGGTGAGATGGAGCCGATCATCGATCCCGTCGCCGCGGAACTGATCGCGGCGGAAATCGACGCGCTGCCGGCGGAGTCGATGCTGGTCGAGGCGTCGGATCTTTCGACATACATTGCCCCGGCTCACGCCATTCCGCGAACATTGCGAGAGATCGGTCGTTTGCGCGAGTTGGCATTTCGAGCTGTCGGCGAAGGCACCGGCAACTGCATCGACCTCGATCGCTTTGACAATCATTATCTGCATCTGTTCGTTTACCGCCGCACGCTCAAGCGAATTGTCGGAGCGTATCGCCTTGGCGTGACAGATGAGATTCTTCCGAAGTTGGGTCGTGCGGGAATGTACTGCTCGACGCTCTTTCGCATCAGCGAGCGCGTGTGGCGACAGGTGGGTCCGGCCATCGAGTTGGGACGATCCTTTGTTCACCCGGAACATCAGCGTGAATTCTCGCCGTTGTTGATGCTCTGGCGCGGAATCGCCACGTTCGTCGCCCGTCATCCGCACCGCCATCGCCTGCTCGGGCCTGTCAGCGTCTCGCGCGAATACCAATCGCTCAGCCAGCACATCCTTGTCGAATTCCTGCGACATAACCGCATGGCCGCCGACTTGGCGCGCTTCGTCCGTCCACGTCGTCGCCTCAAGGGTCGCCTAACCGACGCCCTCGCCGGACTGTTGCGATCCGCCGCAGTGGCGGACTTGGACGATGTCGATGAGCTCATCACGGAAGTGGAGTCCGACGGTCGATCCATGCCCGTTTTGATGCGTCAATACCTCAAGCTCAACGCTCGTGTGCTCGGCTTCAACCGCGACGCTGCGTTTAGCGACGTGCTCGATGCGCTGATGCTCGTGGATCTCGCGGAGGTTCAGCCGATGGTGCTGACGCGATACATGGGCCGGCAGACAGCGGCGGCGTTCCTGGCCCATCATGGCGTAAAGATATAGGGCGATTCAATCCGACCGCAGATCGCGATCACGGTTGCGGTAGAACGACCAGGTGGTTCGCACCAGTTCGATAAACGAAGTAACGCGACCGCCGCGCTGACGATTGAGCGCGCCGATCCGGTACGCCAACGCCCACTGTTTGCCCAGCGTCCGATAGGCCCAGATCAGCGATCGGCTTGGGTCATACACATTCGTCGACTCGCTGGTGACGCCGTTGAGTTCGATGATCGTCAGGTCGCGGCCGGCCATGAACGCGGCGCGGTCGGTGTAGCGCACGTCGAATCTTCCGATGTAAAAGCCATCGACGGACCGGGCGATTCGGTCAATGGCGCGCTCGAGGTCGGGAGTGATCAGATCGGCGCCATCACGGAACATCGTGCCCTGACAATGATTGCCCGCCATCGCTAAGGCGATTCGTTCGCCGGCGGTAGGCACCGTGGCGGCGGCTTCGCCCAGGCGCGAAAGGAATGTCGCCGCCTGCATGCGATAGCGCGGATGGTGGCGGATGAGCGACTCGAGCGTGCTTGTGCCATCGCCTTCGATGGCGGCGAAAATCTTGTCGGTGATCGAGTAGATGTGGCCGTGGGATTCGTTGGGCAGTCGATAGTAGAACACGCCCGCTTCGAGCGGGCCGGGATGAAACGCCTGCGCGACGATAGGTCTCGTATGAACAGCCAGATACGCGACCGCTTCGTCCGGCGACGCGACTTTACGGACACCGGCCCCGCGCTGGCCCGTGTCAGGCTTCAAGATGATCGGCCAGGCGATGCTCCGCTCGCTCATCCATGTGCGCAATTCTTTGACGCGCTCCGCCGCTGCGCCCGGTGCGATCAGTTGCCACGCCGGAACGGAATCCGCCGGGAGCAGCGACAGAATCTCGCACTTGGATTCGCCGACAAATCCGCCGTCACGAATTGCCGGGTTCGCCGCGGTCAGCGTCGTCGGCCCCCCATAACGGAGCCACAGCCACGCGAACCACGGCCCGAGCGGCGCATAAAACACCCACGCCGGCCAGAATTCCCATCGCCACAGTTTGCTCACGCGCGCCATCATCCGCGCCCGCCCGTCGGTCGTGCGCATCGCATTGATCAATCGCCACGTCAACACCACCAGCGCCGCTAGACACGGCGCCAGCAGCCATCCGCCGCCGAGCCATCGCTCCAGCGCCGCCATTGTCGCAGTCCCGCCGAACGCCGCGGCCAGCACCAGCAGCGGCGTCCAAATCGCCGCCGCCAACAGTGTCCATCCGGCAAATCGTCGTGCGCTGATGCG
This sequence comes from Planctomycetota bacterium, assembly GCA_016125255.1. Lineage (NCBI taxonomy): Bacteria > Pseudomonadati > Planctomycetota > Planctomycetota bacterium. Next base: position 27,781 of record WGMD01000020.1, read on the forward strand.
CCCGAGCCCCGCAGCCACATATGTCGGTAAACGCAGCCCCGGCGCGAAACGCGCGGTGAAGAGCGCTGCGGGCAGATTGCTGTCCAGCCGGTGGCGCACACTCGCCATCGTCACTCGGCCGGTCGTGCGCGATCGCCGAAACAGCCAGCTGCTCCCGCCGCGCCCCAGCGCATAAAGACCCAGATCGCCGAGGTAGATGCCCGCCAGGCAACCCGCGATCGCCGCTCCCGCCGGCACATCACCGCGTGCGATCATCAGACCGGCCGTGATGCATGTGAGGTCTTCCGATACGAACGTCGCCACCGCCAGCGCCGTGACCGCCAGAGCGACCGACGCGACACCGTCCGTCGTGTCCGTCATCGACGGTTGCAATGCAATGATCGAGATCCAGTCCGCCAGCGTCATAAACCTTCCTTATGGCGACTTACACGCGTGCCGCACCGGCCTCGTCGAACACGAGCACCTGACTAGAAAGATGCGTGATGCTGCCCGTTTCGTCGAGTGCTTCGTAGCGCAGAGCGACATGACTCGCGTGTAGATCGACGGATGTGCGGCTGACGGTGCGGGCGGCGGCTCGGCTCATGAGCACACTCAACTGCGGCCGCTCACGCCAGCGATGGCTGTGAAACGCCTGCTGCGCTTCGGCAAGGCAAGCGGCCCGGTCGCACAGGTCATCGAACAGTTCCTGCCGAGGGCCGATGACTTGATCGTCGCCCAATCCCGACGAGCTGAACACGGCCAGCGCATTACCCACCATCGCTTGCCCGCAGCGGACGCGCCTGCCATCGGAAACGACTTCGATGCGCCCGTTGAGCGATACGACAAGGAGGCGGAACGGGTCGAATTGACCGGCATCGATCATCAATGCGGCGCGGAAGACTTCATCAATCGTGGCGTGTTCCAGCAGGGCGGGGACGATATGCCCGCGGCTGCGGCGGGCCGGCACGCTCGTCTTGCCGGGCCGATCGGATTCGTTGACATTCAAAAGCGCTAGAACAAGACCGGCGTCGGTGGCGGCGATCCAAGTGCCGTCCGATTCAGGGTCGATGGGCATGATGGCGGTGCGCTTGCCAAAGGATCGCCGCTGCGGGGGCAGAGCGGCGGGGCGGGTTCGCTGCTCATCACGGTTGCACACGAGGCGACAGCCGACCGGATCGGCGAGCGGAATGAGCGAGACGGTGCACATCATCGGCACCGCTGCATATGGGCAATCGTGCTGGGCGCGTAGCCGAAACGTTCGGGGATCCATCCGCCGAGCGTCGTCACCATCGCGCTGATGATGGCTTCGTGATGGATAGTGTGGCTCACCACGTAGGCGGCCTCGCGGCCGAGTGACGTGACAAGTGTGAGTGGCTCGCCGTCGGCGCTGACGAGCATGCGGATCGCGAGCGGGCGATCGTGATCAGCGGGACGAATCGCACGCAGGCGATCGATGAGCATGGCGATCGCGGCAATGGTGACATAGCGGTCCGATTCGATGGGCGTGCCGCGCTCGCGATGGTCGTAGTCGAGCACACCGGTCCGGGCGGCCGACACGAGAGACGAAACGTGGTCGAGACAGTGCCGCACATGACCGCCGATGCTCGAGTGGATCACGCCGACGGGCTTTTGCGTGTACTGCGCGTCGTTGAGCAATTCGATCACATGAGCCAGGTCATGCAGGAGGATGACGAGCGGCCCGATCAGGGCGTCGCCAGCCGAATTAATCGTTGGACGATCAGCGGTCGGTGTGGTCATTTGCGTGATCATGAATGAAACCCCAAGTAGAGACGGAATCAGGTTTGTCTGGACGGAAGATTCAGTGCATCGAGGGCGCATCGTGTCGAGCAAGCGACGCTCCGATGAGCGGCAGGTCGGCGCGACGAAGGAAGAGCACGCCGGCGCTGGCGGCGAAGACGACGACGGCGAGGATAAACAGCAGTCCGCCGTCATCCATCACGACGATGCCCAGCTTCGTCAGATGGCTGATGATGGCGCCGCTGATGACCCCCAGCGAAAGCAGCGCGCCGATCGCCGCGGTGCGTGGCATCATCAGCAGTATGCAGGCGATCAACTCCGCCACGCCCGAGCCGATCCGGCCCCATGGCTCCATGCCCAGCGTGCGGAAGATGTAGACCGATTCCTCGGCGGCGGTGAACTTGAAGAAGAGCGTCTGGAAGAGGATGGCCGCGGCGATGAGCGAAAAGGCCCAGGCGGCGATGTTCTGTCGGGGGCTGAGCGTCTGCACGGGGAAACCTCCCTGGGGCTCGTCGCCCCGGTGTTGCGTCGGCAGTTGGATGCGGCGGTGGGTCTAAAGGTGACAAAAAACGATGTCGATTTGATTAAGGTTCGATCAGCTCGACGACATGCCCATCAGGGTCAGCCACCCGAACTGCCCGTGGCGTGCCATCACCGACTGCCGGCGAGATTGTCGCAAAGTGCGATCGGCGAAGACGATCAAGCGCGGCGGGGGGATCGGCAGTGCGCAGGGTCGTATGCCAATGCACCAGGTCATCCGCCCGGGCGTCAGGGGGGTACGGCCGGCCGGTCGTCGGGGCCTGATATTCGAGCAGTTCGATGCCGGGACCGCCGAGGGGGGCTTTGAGCGTGGTCAGTCGAAGATGAGCGCCCTGTACATTGTTGAGGTGTTCCTGCTCGTCGCCGTAGTTCTCGCCCGAGCCGACGATACGCATACCCAGCGCATCACGATAGAAACTTAACGCCTTGTCCGTATTGGCGACGACGATCGCGGTATGGTCAATACCGGCAAAGAGGTCGGTCGCGCTTTGCCAGCGCGGATCGCCTTTGCCACGCGGGAACCAGATGACTTCAAGGACGTGGCCATCGGGGTCGTGAAAGTAGAACGCACGGATGCCGGCCGCATTGACGTTCCAATCGGGCAGGCGTTGCGGGCCGGTCGAGGCATGACGCACATGATGTGCACGCAGCCGGGCGTACGCTTTGTCCATGTCGGTCGTGACGATGGCGATATGTTGGAACCACCGATCATTGCTATGTGAATCGGGCGGCAGGGGGCGACCGCCGCTGGTGAGATACTCGGTGAGCTCCAGGCGCTCTACGCCCAGTGCGAGTACCGCCACGCGCGCCCGCAAGCCAAAGACACCGGTGATCTGCTCGTATGTTTTGCCGGCGACCTCGGTCTCATCGACCTTCGTAAAGTTCAGCACATCACGAAAGAACGCCACCGACCGGTCCATGTCGCTGACGGTCATGCCGATTCGGATCACCGACTCAATCGGCGCGATCGGTTCCGCCCCGCGCAGATTTGCCACCATTAGCACGAGCGCAACGAAGGCGGCGATCGGCACGGGTCGGCGCGGGCGGCGAAGGGGTGTGCAGTTCGTCGACATGGTCAGACTCCTTGTGCGACCGGCTCGGCGGCGGGCATCGACGCAGTGAGCTGAGCGATGAGGTGGTCACCGACGCGCAGCGCGTTGGCAATGATCGTCAACGCGGGATTGACTGCGCCGCTGGAGCAGAAGAATGAACCATCCACGACGTAGAGATTCTCGACCTCGTGGGCTCGGCAGTTGCGGTCGAGCGCGCTGGTGGCGGGATCATCGCCGAAACGGATCGTCCCGCACTGATGCGCCACGCCGGCGAGCGGAATCCGCTGTCCTACGAAAAGGTTACGCGGAATCAGATGGCTGTGGCAATCCAGATGATTGAGCAGCGACTTGAGGCGGCGCGTGAGCTGCTGATGAGCGAGGTCGTTGTTGGGCTTATAGCTGAGCATGATGCGGCCGACCGAGTCGAGCGTCACGCGGTTGCGCGGATCGGGCAGGTCCTCGCTGGTGAGCCAGAAGTCCAGCGAGTGTTTGGCCATGAGTTCGAGCGTGAAGCCGGGCACAAGCGGCGGGGCACCGGCGGAGAGCGTCATCGCGTCGAGCTTGCCCACGAAAGAGATGTGCCCCATCGGATGCGGCCATTCCTCGTCGCCGAAGTAGTAGTCGTTGAGCGCCAGCGTCTTCTGAAACACGGTCGGATTGGGTGTGCGGCTGATGGCCATCAGCACGCTGTTGACATGGCCCATGTAGTGCCGGCCGACGACGTCGGACCCGTTGGCGAGCCCGTTCGGATGTCGATCGCTGCGCGAACGCAGCAAGAGCGCCGCCGAGTTGATCGCACCGCAGGCGGAGACGACGACGTCCGCGCTGAGCGCGAGACTTTGGCCCTGGTGCTTCACGTGTACTGTTTTGACGCGCCGGCCGGCCGCATCGGTTTCGAGGCACTCGACATACGCGCCGGTCATGAGGGTCACGTTCGGATACGCCAGCGCGGGATCGACGCAGCAGGTTTGTGCATCGGCCTTGGCGTTGATGAGGCAGGGGTGGCCATCGCACGTCGCGCAACGGATGCAGGGGCTATTTTGCGGATGCGCTTCGTCGAGCATGACGCCCAGCGGGACATGGAACGGATTCCTCCCGGCGCGGACGAGGTCGTCGTGCAGCTTCTGAATGCGCGGCTCATGCGAGACGGGCGCGTGCGGATACGGCGCGCTGGCGGGCGGGTCCGTCGGGTCGATACCGCGCTCGCCGTGCACGTGATACAACTGCTCGGCCTGTGTGTAATACGGCTCGAACTCTTCGTAGGCGACAGGCCACGCGGGCGACACGCCGGTCGTATGCTTTAGTTCGCCAAAGTCGCGCTCGCGCAGGCGGAACAGGGCCGCGCCGTAGAATTTCGTGTTGCCGCCCACGTAGTAGTTGGTGTGCGGATGCAGGTCCTTGCCGGCGCGGTCGACCCACTTCTCCTTCGTGTGGTAGAGGCCATCGACATTGACGGCTTTGGTGGACCAGTTGTCCGCCTCGCGCTTCACGTACTCCCCGCGCTCCAGCAAGAGGATGCGCTTGCCGGTCGGCGCGAGCTTGTAGGCGAGCGTGCCTCCGCCGGCGCCGGAGCCGATGATAATCACGTCGAAATGGTCCATGGTGTTGGTGGACATATGTGGTTCCTTGTGAAAGGTCGTCAGGTTGAACGCGTGGCAGGCGCGTAAGCGACGCAGTTGCAACGGAAGATGCACGGGACTTTGTGTGAATGGCTGAGCTTGCAGCAGAGGGTGTCGGGCTGACGAGTGAGCCGGGCGATAAACTCGACGGCTCCAAGCATGCCCAGCGGCGGGGCTGTGAAGTAGATCCAAAGCCCCGGCCAATCGCTGGCAACGAAGGCGGAGCCGAGCGAACGTGCAGGATTCATGCTCATGCCGGAGATGGGCGCTTCGAACGTGATGTAGAGCGCGACGAGCAGGCCGGCGAACCAGCCGGTGTATGGCGCGAGGGCGGGATGGCGGTTGATGCAGAGGACCGTGGTCATCAGAAGTGCGGCGATCGCGCATTCGGCGAACCATGCGGCGACCGCGCCGGCAACTCCAGGATGCGTCGCCACAAAGTTGACGGCCGGATCGCTGACGGCGGATCGCATCAAGCTGCTGATCAACGCCACGCCAACGATCGCGCCGACGAATTGGGCGAGAATATAGCCTGCCGCGTCTCCCCGGCCGATGCGGCCGAGGCGAAGAAAGCTGAGCGTGACGGCGGGATTCATGTGCGCTCCGCTGCGACGACCCCAGCGCGAATAGATCAACGCGATGGCCGTCGCGCCCATGGCCAGACCCATGATCGCTCGCCGCAAAAACGCCGACTCAATGGTGCGGCGAATCGGCGAAGCGGGATGCTCCAATGCGATTGCAAAGACACAGGCGCTGATCATGAAAGCGCCCAGTAGGGCCGCTTCCATCAGGTACTGCCGCCAGTGCAGGACCTCGCCGCTGCGGCGGCTCATCGGCGTCGTGATGTCGGTATTGACGGCGCTCATGACGTGAATCACTTTTCGGCTTTGATGGTCGGCCAGTTGGCGTCGGCTTTGACGATGTAATTCGCTTCGTCAGCGGTCCACGGCGGCAGCGCATTGCCGAGCAGGCCGTTGTAAAAGAGAAATAGACGACCGTTGGTGATCTTGAACGTCTTGGGATTGATCTCGACCTTCTTCCCTTCCGCGATGGCTTTCGCACACCAGCCGCCGTACTGCGGCGCATACTTCTCAGGCGAGGCGATGAAGGCTTCGCGGTGGGCTTCGGTGGCGAAGCGATAAGTCACGCCATCATGCTCAGCGGTCAGATCCTTGCGCCCTGGCGTCGGATTGCCGCCGTCGAAATACGCGACGGGGTCATAGCCTTTGAGCGCGACGCCATGCCGATCCGCATTCTGCCAGGCGGGCACCTGCGGCTCCGCCGCCGTGCACGCGGCGACAACAAGCAATGACACCATGCTCATGCGATAGAAATTCATGACTCGTTCCTTTCATCAATGTCAGGATCATGCGTCGGTCATCGACGCGAGACATCGATCAGATGCGGAGCGAGATATTTTGGTGACAAGCTTGTAGGAGCGATCCGCCGAAGTCGTGATCAGGTTTCGTCGCGCCCGCCCAGACGGCGGGAGGCGACAATCGCGCGGACGAGATCGGCCGGGACGGAGGGTGGCACGACATCATCTTCGTGATTGAGCAGAACGAATCGACCCAACGAGATCGTGTCGCGGAACGACTGCACATAGTTGACGCAATCCGGGCACACCGCCAGATGCTCTTCAAATGTGGAAACTTCCTCAGCCGGCAGCGCGCCGTCGAGGTAGTCGCCCAGATAATCAATAAGTTCGCGGCAGGTTATCAAGGTCGATTCGCCTCGCTCAACATCGGATCGAGAATTTCGCGCAGCGCCTGTCGCCCGCGGTGCAGTCGTGTCTTGATCACGGTCTCGGTGAGACCCAGTAGTTTAGCGGTCTCGGCCGTGTCGAGCCCTTCGATATCCCGCAGAAGGACGACGACGCGGTAAATTTCCGGCAGCATTTCCACGCCTTTACGCACCAGGTCGCGGACCTCGCGCCGCTGCGCATTGTCATCGGCCGAGCCCACCCACGCGGCGCGTGGATTGACGCGGTGGTCGAAATTCGTCGTGTATTTAGGCAGGAAATCATCGATCGAGGTCGTTTCCTGACTGCGGTAGGTCCGCAGACGCATGAGCGCCGCGCGGACGACGATGGAATGCAGCCATGTGCCCAGGGCTGATCCGCCCTGGAAAGTGTCGAACTTTCGGAATGCGGAGATGAATGCGTCTTGGAGTGCGTCCTGGGCGTCGGGCTCATTCTTGAGATAGCGCATCGCGACGGCGAGCATGCGGGGTCCATAGATGGTGACGAGTTCAGTGAATGCTGCTTCCTCGCCGGCGCGCAGTCGTGCGATCAAAGCCTGTTCATCTGATCGAGCCGTGACCGAAGTCATGCCGGGTACCCCTGAGACGCGTCTATTATACTGACGCGCTGGCAGGGCGGGCAATGACCAATGTTCGGGCGAGGATGAAAGGATGGCGGCGCCTCATCACCGCGTAAGAGTATTCCGATCCAGCGTCAGTGTCCGCAATGGGCCAAGTGATCCGACCGCGCCATGCACGGAGATCGGATCGCCGACGAAATCGAGGAACGCGGTCAGCGCTTCGCCGTCGATCGGACCGCCCGATCGATCGACGAGCAGGAAGCAGTCGGGGGGGCCGGTGCGACCACCAGCCCAAACGGCGAACATGGGCGGGATCCCGCCGCGCAGGCACAGAATGGCGCAGCCCTTATGGGTCTTCCCTTCACCCGGCTTCATCGCACCCAAAAAGCACTTGGGATCGATGATCTCGCCTTCGAGCGAAACGACTTGTTCGGGCGCGGTCACGAGCGGCATGTTAGGCGGGTTCGTCGATTCAATCATGACCAGCGCGGCCGGGTCGTCGGCGACTTCGATCATGCGGTATGCGTCGCGATGCAGCACAGTGCCGTGAATGCGCACACGCCGTCCGACCAGAACGCCGTCGTAATCGGGGATTCGGTGCTTGCCTTCGCCGACAAGAAGCGTCGGCATCGCCGAATCGGCGGTCAGAAGCATCGGGTAGGGAAGGTCGATGTATGTCCCTTCGATCGTGATCGGTTCGTCAATGGCCCAGACCGCGTCGCCGGGGTCACGCTCAGCGGCGGCGAGAAGCGCGGCGATGAGGACGCCGGCGATGCCGATGCCTGCGACGTTGCGCTTGGTGAATTTCGCTTGGGCGGGGGGCGTCGGCAGATAGCCGACGAAGAATGGGTCGGCGTCGTTCTTCGGCGAATTTTGCGGCGCATCGACAGAGACGGGCTCGACCGGCGTGCCGGGGGCGAGCGGACGTGGATCGATGAGCACCCGCCCGGTCTCGATGCGCAGACGATACGTCGGCACCTTCTCAGTAAACGGCGGCGGCGACTGGCCATTGTGCGGTTGATATTGATAGCCATGCCATGGGCAAGTGACGCAGCCATCGATGATGCGCCCTTCGCCGAGCGGGCCGCCCTGGTGGACGCAGACATTGCTCATCGCCGAGAACCGCCCCTGATGTCGGAACACCGCAATGCGTCCTCGCCCCGGGATGCACACCGCTTTGCCGCGCCCTTCGCGCACGTCGTCAACCGCGCAGGCATCGACCCACTCGGTCGTATCCATCGCGACCGATCCCGAGCGGTCGCGCTTCACTTCGCGCCGTCCCGCGGTCACATGAAGTCCCGCCACGAGCACGACGCTGACGATCAGCATTGCGGGGTAGGCCACGCTCCGCTCGCTCTGCATCGCCCCCACCGCGATGTGCATCACCAATAGCGCCCACGCGATGTAAACGAGCATGTGCAGCGATTTCCACCAGCGGGGCGAGAGATTCTTGAGCCAGAAGTCATGGCTGGTAGCCGCCATGGCAAAGAGAATGAAAAACGCGAAAACACCGAGAATTTCAAACGGAAATGCCGAGGCGGAAGTGTAGGCACGGTTGCCGGTGATTAAGGATTTGATCGGATCGACAATGCCGAATCCGTGATACCACACGAGCACGAGCAATACATGCAGCGTCGCAACCGCGCACGTCGCCACGCCCAAATGCCTTCGGTTATAGAGTAGCGGCAGGAATCGACGATCGAGCCGGCAAAGCGGGCCGATGCAGAGAATCAATGTCAGCAGACCGAACGCGCAAGTCCCCAGCGCTCGCAGCAGCAGGATCGGATCGCTGACGGCGTGATCGCCGCCGAGCGCGACTTTGCCGGCGATGATGAAGACGATCAGATAAACGCCGATTCCGCCGGCGACGACCAGGTCGTAGCGCTGCTTGTAGGGCGACCATTGGACGGGGCGGTAGCTGGTGCTCATGGCGCGGCACTCCGTGCGGCGACCATCGCGGCGATCAGGCCAATCGCTAGAAGCGGCGTCAACATCAGCCATAGACGCACATGCCATCGGCGCTGCTCAATAGTCATGGATGAACCTCCCTTGATCCGCATTGCAACCATTTGACCGCCAGCACGGGCCAGAGCAGCGCCGCGCCCGGCACGAGCATCAGGCGGAAGGCGAAGCCTGAGCCGGCGGCAGCGTGATCGACGCGCGTCAGGCCGAGGGTAACGAACGCCATCGCGAAGAGCAGGCCGGCGATGAAGTACGCAGCAATCGGCGCCATGATGAAGGTGTAGAGCATGGGCAAATCCTTAAGCGCCGCCGTAGACCGGAACGAGTGCGCCGCTGGTAAGCACGTTCGCCGGGCTCGCCAGGTGCAGCATCACATCGGCGACCTGGGCGGCGGTGGGCCAGACGGCGTGGTCGGCGTCGGGCATGGCGGCGCGATTGGCGGGGCTGTCAATGAGCGAGGGCACGATGGCGTTGACGAGAATGCGGTCGGGGCGGAGCTCGACGGCGAGGGTCTGTGTCAGTGCGGCGACGGCGGCTTTGCTCATGGCATATGCCGTCAACCCAGCGACGGGGGCGAGCACGGGGCGGGCGCTGACGTTGACGATGCGCCCGCCGGCCCCGGTGAGACGGATCCGTTTAGCTGCCGCGCGGCTGCAGAGCAGGGCGCTAACGGCATTGATTTCGAACATGCGACGCGCTTCTTCAGCAGTCGTCGATTCAATCGGCCCCACGGCGAATCCGCCGACCGCCTGCAATGACGCCCAGACATTGTCGATCCCGGCGTAAACAGCCGACACGGCTGCATCGTCGCGCAGGTCCGCCCGATGCATGGTGACATGATTCGCCCAAGATGACGGCGCCTCGCCATGTCTTGGCGAGACAATCGCATGCACGACCGTCTTGGCGTCGAGGAGACGCTCCACGAGCGCCGACCCCAGCGCCCCCGCCGCGCCCGCCACAACTGCTGTTCGTCCCTGCATATCCGCGCTCATGGTGATGACTCCAAAACTGGCTCAGACCGTTGGATGCACGCGATCGCAAATCGGTGACAAGAAATTGGCGTGTCACCGTTTGGCATTGGGCGGCATCTGACGAGCGATTCGATTCACCGATTCAGCGAGATCCACCCCATGAAAACCCCCCGTCGCCACTCAGCCGCACCGACGCTCGAGCACGACCGACTTGCCCAAGCCGACCGCGGCGTCGCGCCGTGGCGACTGTGGGGCCCGTATCTGAGCGAGCGCCAGTGGGGCACGGTCCGCGAGGACTACAGTTCCGACGGGTCCGCGTGGGATCACTTTTCGCACGATGCCGCCCGGAGCCGGGCCTACCGATGGGGCGAAGACGGCATCGCAGGCGTCAGCGACGATCAACAGTGTTTGTGTTTCGCGCTGGCGATGTGGAACGGGCATGACTCGATCCTCAAGGAGCGACTCTTTGGCCTGACCGGGTCCGAAGGCAATCACGGCGAAGACTGCAAAGAACATTACTACTACCTCGACGCCACGCCGACCGGCTCGTACATGAAGATGCTCTACAAGTATCCGCAGCGGGCTTACCCGTATGCGGACCTCGTGGCGGAAAATCGCCGTCGGGGTAAGTCGGCCGGGGAATACGAACTGATCGACGCGGGCGCATTCGACGACGATCGATACTTCGATGTTTTCGTCGAATACGCCAAGGCGGATGCGCACGATCTGCTTATCCGCATTAGCGTGCACAACCGAGGGCCCGACGCTGCGACGATCCACCTGTTACCGCAATTGTGGTATCGCAACACATGGTCGTGGGGTGAGGACGTGGCGCGAGCCCATGGCGGCGCCAAACCGAACCTCGCAAGCACCGGTCCGCGCAGTCTGTCCGCCGTGCATCCCACGCTGGGCACCTATCACCTTCACACGGCTTTCGACGCATCCTGGCTCTTTACCGAAAACGAAACCAATACCGCGCGTCTCTTCGGCGGCGGCGAACGCAGCGGTTACTACAAGGACGCATTTCATCGCTTCGTTGTCGAAGGCGATACGATGGCCGTCAATCCCGCGCATGTCGGCACCAAGGCGGCGGCGCGCGTTGAACTGTCAATTCCGGCAGGCGAATCGCGCACAATCCGACTGCGTCTGACTCACGACGCGAAGCCCCCGGCATGGCGCGGATTTGATGCGGTGATGGCACAGCGTCTGGGCGATGCCGACGCATTTTATGATCACGTTCAGCGCGGCCTCGATGACGCCGACGCTCGCATGGTCCAGCGCCAGGCTTTCGCGGGCATGGTTTGGAGCAAACAGTATTTCTATTTCGATATCCCGCAGTGGTTGCGCGGCGATCCGGGTCAGCCGACTCCCCCGGAATCGCGCTGGCGGGGTCGCAACAGCGATTGGCCGCATCTTAATAATGCTGACGTCATCTCGATGCCCGACAAGTGGGAGTACCCGTGGTACGCCGCTTGGGATTTGGCCTTTCATTGCATCCCGCTTGCACAGATCGATCCGCAGTTCGCGAAGGATCAGCTCCTGCTGCTGACACGCGAGTGGTACATGCATCCCAATGGCCAGTTGCCGGCATACGAATGGGCGTTCGGCGATGTGAATCCGCCGGTGCATGCTTGGGCGACATGGCGCGTCTACGAGCTGGACCGCGAGCAGCGGGGTGGTGAAGGCGACCGCGCGTTTCTCGAAGCGGTGTTTCATAAGCTGCTGCTGAATTTCACATGGTGGGTCAACCGGAAGGACCGCGAAGGGCACAACGTCTTTCAGGGCGGATTTCTGGGGCTCGACAACATCGGCGTCTTTGACCGCAGCGCACCGCTGCCTACGGGCGGGTTCATCAATCAGGCGGACGGCACGAGTTGGATGGCCATGTACGCGCTGAACCTGATGCGCATCGCGCTGGAACTGGCGCGGCAGAACCCAGTTTACCAGGATATGGCGACGAAGTTCTTCGAGCATTTCCTGCATATCGCCGCGGCGATGACGAACGTCGGCGGCGACGGGACGAATCTCTGGGACGAGGACGATGCATTCTTTTACGACGTGCTGGGCCTGCCCGATGGGCGGCACGTACCGCTGAAAGTGCGCTCGATGGTGGGACTCATTCCAATGTTCGCTGTCGAGGTGCTCGATACCGACCTGCTCGCGTCCGTGCCAGAGTTCAAGCAACGGCTTGAGTGGTTCCTCAATTATCGACCGGACCTCGCGCAGCTCGTCTCGCGGTGGTTCGAGCCGTCGCATTGGCCGGACTGTGAACATCAGGAGACGCGGCTGCTCTCGCTGCTAAGGGGCCATCGGCTCAAGGCGCTGCTCCGCCGCATGCTCGACGAAAGCGAATTTCTCTCCGACTACGGCGTGCGAGCGCTTTCGAAGGTGCATGCAGCGCAGCCCTACATGCTCGAACTCGGCGGGCAGTGCTTCGGCGTTTCGTATCAGCCGGGCGAAAGCGACTCGCATCTGTTCGGCGGCAACAGCAACTGGCGCGGCCCGATCTGGATGCCCGTCAACTATCTGCTCATCGAATCGCTCCGCCGTTTCGATCGCTACTTCGGGCCGGAATTCCAGGTCGAATGTCCGGTCGGCAGCGGGACGATGCTTTCGCTCGCCGACGTGGCCGACGAATTGACTCGCCGCCTCGTGATGCTGTTTAAGCGTGATACAGCCGGTCGACGCGCGGTGTTTGGTGATAACGAGCGCCTGCAGCGCGACCCGCATTTTCAGGATTACATCCCGTTCCACGAATACTTCCATGGCGACACCGGCCGAGGCGTCGGGGCAAGCCATCAAACCGGCTGGACCGGCTTGATCGCCTCGCTGCTCACCCTCAATCCGCGCGCCGCCGAGCCTGAGGTAGATGTTCGCACTTCGCGTCCGCCGGTCGAAGCGCCCGCCGCTTCGATCGTCTGATCCCCTCACTCATACTCTTCTGGAGCTTTCCATGACTACCGCCACCGCCCAAGCCGTCACCAGCAGCGCACAGGTCCGCGACCTGATGCCCGACCAACTCCCCGACATCCACATGCCCCAGTGCGAAGCGCGCAAGGTCCTGCGCGGGCAGAAGGCCATCGTGACCGGCGCCAACAGCGGCATCGGCAAGGCGATCGCTATCGCATTGGGCCACGCCGGTGCGGATGTGATGATCAACTACGTGCTGGGGGAAGGCGAAGCCAATCGCGTGGCGGAGATGGCGCTGTGCGGCTGCAAACACGAACCCAATCGCACGCTCATCCATCAAGCCGACGTATCCGACGAAGCGCAGGTCCGCTGCATGTTCGAACATGCCATCGACGCATTCGGCACCGTCGACATCCTCGTCAACAACGCCGGTCTTCAGCAGGACGCGGCGCTGGAGGAGATGACGCTCGCGCAATGGAATAAGGTTATGGGCGTGAACCTCACGGGACAGTTCCTCTGCGCCCGCGAAGCCGTGCGCGAGTTCAAGCGACGCGGCATCCGTCCGGACGTATCCTGCGCTGCGGGGAAGATCATATGCGTCTCGAGCGTACATGATGTGATCCCGTGGGCGGGGCACGTCAATTACGCGGCGAGCAAGGGTGGGGTCATGCTCATGATGAAGAGCATCGCGCAGGAAGTCGCGCCGTACCGCATCCGTGTCAACAGCATCTGCCCAGGTGCTGTTCGTACGCCCATCAACCGTGATGCCTGGGAGACGCCCGCTGCGTACAACAGTCTGCTCAAGCTCATCCCGTACAAGCGCATCGGCGAGCCCGACGATATCGGCCGCGCCGCCGTCTGGCTTGCCAGCGACGAAGCCGACTACATCACCGGCACGAACCTCTACATTGACGGCGGCATGACGCTCTACCCCGGCTTTGAAGCGGGCGGTTGATCGATGCGGCGCTCAATGATCGCCGACCGGCCGTACAGACGAGTCATCTTGCTGGTGACGCCGAATACATCGAGGATCTCGAAGCGTCCTGGGGAAACAAGGCGTCGGGCGGTGGCGAAGTTGCGTCGACGTTTGACGATGTCAGGCCGACGCTGCTCTGCGGCGATCAGCGATTGTTTTTAAGCGACTGGTTCATCTTCAGTAGCGCATGGCATACCGTCGGCTCGGATATCCCTGCGGCTCGGGTTCGCAGTCGAGATTGTAGACGAAGGAGGACTAGCAGTTCTTATATTTCGGCTCTGTCGCCAAACCCGGTCGGCTGAGTCGAATTTCCAGATTTTGGACTTCGCCATTGGTTGGTTAATGTCTACGGAGTTGTACGGATTGCGGAGCTTCTACGGAGACAGATTGCGTTAAAATGCGACGAATTGCGACGAATTGCGAAACGCGCTACTTCGCAGTAAACTCATTCTTCAGCTGCTCCTGGGTTGATTCAGCGTGGTTTTGTCAAGGTCGATCACACCCGTGAGGTCGAGGGTTCGAGTCCCCCATCGCCCAATTTTCCCTCCCCCCTTTGAAATTCGAGCGGTGCATGACCGGGCGTCTGCGGTGGCGGACGGTCAGCGATGGTACAATGGGGCCGTCGGCGAACGTCGGCGAGCCCGCCGCTTGTGATGCTCGCTGTGGCATTTTCCGTCGCTGCGTGTGCGGCTGCGACAAAGTCGAGTTTCACCATGTGTTCGCGTCTGTGGTTTGGGATGCTTCTGGCCTGGCTCGTGGTCTCAGCCGGCTGTACGAGCGTGGTCGTGAGCGATCGGCCGGGGGTGGGTTCCGACAAGTCCATGTTCGCCTGGCTTGTCGCCCAAGCCGACGCGCGGGCGCGTCAGCCGTATGTCGCGCCGGACGAGACGCTCCCGCCCAAACTCGAAAAGCTCGACTACGACAGCTATCGCAAGATTCTCTATCAATGGAACAAGACCCTCTGGGCGGACAGTGCCGAGCCGTACAAGCTTCAGTTTTTTCATCGCGGGTTTCTGCATCGTCAGCGCATCGCGGTGAATCTCATCACCGATGCCGCCGTCGAGCCGCTGACGTTCTCGCCCGCGCTGTTCGAGTACATGCCCGAGATTCGCGCGGCGCTCGAGCCCGACACGCTGCCGACCGATCTCGGTTTCGCCGGCATCAAGGTGCTCTACCCCCTCAACGAGCCGGGCAAGCTTGATGAACTGATCACCTTCCTCGACGCCAGTTATTTCCGAGCCCTGGCCAAAGGGCAGTTCTACGGCATCTCCGCCCGCGGCGTCGCCATCGACACCGTCACCGATCATCCCGAAGAATTCCCCTGCTTCCGGTCGTACTGGATCCGCAAGCCCGTCGCCGGCGATGATCACATCGCGATCTTCGCGCTCCTCGACGGCCCGAGCGTCAGCGGGGCCTACCAGTTCGTCCTCCGCCCCGGCTCCACCACCACGCTCGACATTCACGCCCATCTCGTCTTCCGCCGCGACATCGCCAAGCTGGGCCTGGCGCCGCTGACAAGCATGTTCCTCAATGGCGAATCGCACCCCGGACAGTTCGACGCCCATCGCCCGGAGCTTCACGATTCGGATACGCTGCTTGTCGCGATGCCCGATGGCCAATGGCTCAATCGCCCGCTGACGAACCCTGACAAAGTGACGATCACCGACCTGCCCGCCGATCACCCGCTTGGCTTCGGCCTCATGCAGCTCGATCGCCGGTTCGCTCATTACAACGACCCCGAAGCGCACTATGATCTTCGCCCCAGCTACTGGGTTGAGCCGCTCGGCGACTGGGGCAAGGGCGACATTCAACTCGTCGAGTTGCCGACGAAAAACGAATTCGCCGACAATGTCGTGGCGTTCTGGAAGCCGCGACAAGCGATCCGGGCCGGCGACGTGCGCGACCTGCAATATCGGCTCCATGTGACCAGCGCCGACCCGCAATCGTCGGGTCAAGGCCTATGGCGGAGACCTTAACCACGCACTTACCCCCACCGGGATTCCCGGAGCAATCAATGCATGTGACGTCTGACACGAATCTGCAGGAGCGGATGGCTCTGTATTTTCACGCCCTGGGCCGCACCGAGCACCAGTCGCGCAAGCTCGCCGCGCAGCTTCTGACGCGGCTGGGTTCCGAGCCGAGCGAACCGGATGCGCGCGTCGCCGCCGCGATGGATCTGGTTATGGCCGAAGCGCAGCGACTGCGTCCGACCGGCATGTTGCTGCCTGCGCCGATCGCGCCGCCGCCGTCGCCCGGGGCCATGCCGCGCCAGTTCCTCGGCCGCACGCCTGTCGTGCTCCGCGCCGGCTTCTGGCGCCGCCTGTTCACGCGGATTCGCAGAAAGTGGCTCGACACATGAATCGCTTCGTCCTTCAGTCCATCGCCCGATTCCGCACAGAGACCGCCCGCTACGGGCGATGGTTCTCCGTGCGCTGGGTCGTCTGGGCCGCCGCCGTCTTGACGACGATCTTCGGCGCCACGGTGTTCGTGCATCTGATGACCGCGGACGGGAACTTCGGCGTGCTCGACCTGCCGCTGGTCATCCTCTTTATCGTCCTTTTCGGATGGATCAGCTTCGGGTTCTGGATGGCGACGTCGGGGTTCGTGTACTGCCTGGCCTTCGGTCGTCGGCCGCATGTGTCCGCGCTCGATCCGACCGCCGACAAGCTTCCGCTGACCGCCGTGGTGATGCCCATCTACAACGAAGACCCGCATCGCGTGATGGCGGGGCTTCGGTCGATGTACGAATCGCTCGCCCGCGCCTCTCACGCCGATCGCTTTCACTGGTTCATCGTCTCCGACACGACCAACCCGCGCGTCGCCGTGCGGGAGGAGATGGCGTGGGCCCGGCTTGTCGAGAAACTCGGGCGTCCGACGAATGTGTTCTATCGGCGCCGTCCGCGCAACATCGGGCGAAAGAGCGGGAATCTTCGCGATTTCTGCGAGCGGTGGGGGCGGGCGTATGTGTACATGATCGTGCTCGACGCCGACTCGCTGATGATCGGGCCGACGCTGGTGCAGATGGTGCAGCGGATGGAGCAGTCGCCGGATGTGGGCATCCTTCAGGTTCCGCCGACGACGGTGTGTCGCAACACCTTCTTCGCCCGCCTTCAGCAGTTCTCCGCCGCGTCGTACGGCGAGCTGTTCGCCACGGGCCTCGCCCTCGTCACCGGACTCGACGGCAACTACTTCGGACACAACGCCGTCCTGCGCATGCGTCCGTTCATGAACTACTGCGGCCTGCCGCGCCTGCCGGGCAAACCGCCGCTCGGCGGTGAAATCTTCAGCCACGACTTCGTCGAAGCCGCCATGATCCGCCGCGCCGGATGGCGCGTCGTCATCGCCCACGACCTCGACGGCTCCTACGAGGAATCGCCCACCACCATCGTCGACTACTCCAAGCGCGATCAGCGCTGGTGTCAGGGCAATCTTCAGCACGCCCGCCTCGTCCTCCGCAGCGGGCTGCATCCCTCCAGCCGCATGCACATGCTCATCGGCATCATGTCGTATGTCTCCTCGTCGCTGTGGCTCCTGATGCTGGTGCTGGGCATGGCAACGGTCGCGCACTGGCCATCGTCGCCCGGCGGCGAAAGCGGCCAGAGCTTCGTGCAAATGGTCGAAGGCGTCGGGCTTTTCGCGTTCACGATGGCGCTCCTGCTGGTGCCCAAATTCTGGGGCTACGTGCTTGTCCGCAATCGCCCGCTGCGCATGCTCCTGCAGCGCGGCGACGACGCGGTGCTGTTGAGTCTGATGCTCGAGACGCTCATGTCGTTTTTGCTCGCGCCGATCTTCATGGTGTATCACGTCACGTTCGTCTTCTCGGCGCTGACGGGGCACATGGTGCAGTGGTCGGCCCAGCAGCGCGGCGAGCGGCGCTCCGGCTGGCGCGACTCGGCCCGGGCGTGCCGTTGGCACACGATCGCCGGGATTTCGCTGGCCGTCATCGCCTACGCCCTGACGCCGTCGCTGTTCTGGTGGCTCGCCCCGATCTGGGGGCCGCTCATGGTGTCGATCCCGGTCACGCATGCGCTGGACAGCGTGAAGGTCGGCGAATGGCTCGCCCGGCGCGGCCTGCTGGTGATCCCCGAGGAGACCGCGCCGCCGCCGCTCATCACCCGGCTTCTTCGCTACATGCAGGAACGCAACCCCGCCGCCGACGCCGGCGGCGACCCGGTCCGCCGCGTCATCGTCGATCCGTCATGGCACGCCCGGCACATGGCGATCCTCGACGGCACGCACATGCCCGATCCGCCGATCGAGGATCTGCGTCCGACGATCGATCAGTTGATGCGCGACCCGTCGCATCAGCCGACGGATGACCAGTGGCGCACGCTGCTATTGAGCCGCGCCGCGATGCGCGAACTGCATCGCGGTGTCTGGCGCCATTGGCCCGACGAAGAGCTTCGTGAAGCGATGACGCCCGCGGTGATGCACTGACGCGACTACCCGAGAATGGGTTGGATCACGTGCGCTTCCTCCACGCCGGTCAGGCGGAAGTCCAAGCCCTGGAATTTGTAGGTGAAGCGATCGCTTTCGATGCCGAGCATGTGGAGGATCGTCGCGTGCAGGTCACGAATATGGGTGCGGTTCTGCACGGCGTTGTAGCCGAAGTCGTCGGTTTCGCCATAGCTGACGCCGCCCGTCACGCCGCCGCCGGCGAGCCACATGGAGTAGCCCTTGATATGGTGGTCGCGGCCGTCGCCCTGGGCCATCGGCGTGCGTCCGAACTCGCCGCCCCAGAGGATGAGCGTGTCGTCGAGCATGCCTCGCTGTTTCAGATCATTGACCAGCGCCGCGGTGCCTTGATCGACCAGCGACGCCGTTCGCGCCACGCCCGCCTTCACCCCGCCGTGATGGTCCCATCCGCGATGATAAAGCTGGATGAATCGCACGCCGCGCTCGGCGAGCCGGCGCGCCAGCAGGCAGTTGCTGGCGAAGGACCCGTCGCCGGGCTTGCAGCCGTACATCTCGACGATGTGCTTGGGTTCGCCGGACATATCGGTCAGCTCGGGCACCGACGCCTGCATGCGGAACGCCATTTCATAGCCGGTGATGCGCGTGGCGATTTCCGGATCGTCCAGTTCGCTGTTGCGCATGCGGTTGATCTTCGCCACCGCGTCGATGATGTCGCGCTGCTGCGGGCGGCCGACGCCGTCGGGATTCTTCACGTAATGCACCGGGTTCCCGGTCGAGTGCATCTGCACGCCCTGAAACCGGCTGGGCAGAAATCCGCTGTGCCATTGGCGCGAGCTGATCGGCTGCGCCTGTCCGCCGCCTTCGCTGGTGAGCACGATGAACCCGGGCAGGTCCTGCGTATCGGCGCCGAGGCCGTAAAGCACCCATGATCCCATCGAAGGCCGTCCGCTGATGGCGGTGCCGGTGTTGAAAAACGTATGCGCCGGGTCGTGATTGATCTGCTCGGTGTACATCGACTTGATGACGCACATTTCGTCGGCGATGCCCTGCATGTGCTTGAACACATCGGTCATCATCAGCCCGCTCCGGCCGCACTTGACGAACTTGTGCTGCGGGCCCAGCACACGCAACGCCTGGCCCTGAAGCTGCGCGATGGGCTGGCCCTTGGTGAGCGAATCGGGCATGGGTTTGCCGTTGTACTCGGCGAGCGTCGGTTTGTAATCGAAGGTTTCCAGATGGCTCGGGCCGCCGGCCATGCACAGATGGATCACCCGCTTGACGCGCGGCAACAGATGCGGCGGATTGATCACGCCGCGCCACGGCCCGCCTTCCGACGGCTCCGCCACGCGCGCCGCCCGCGCCAGCGATGGGTTCATCAACGACGCCAGCGCGATCGAGCCGATGCCGCTGCGGCGAAGAAAAGTCCGACGGGTCTGCTCGATGGAATCATGCATCGGGTTCATGGTTCAGTACCGTGTGATGGTTTCGTTGAGATTCAGCACGACACGCGCGACGCTGGTCCATGCGGCCAGCTCGACCGGATCGAGCGCCGCATCCGCCGGCGCGTCCCCCGCGGCGATCAACTGCTTCGCCTCCGAGGTGTGCTCGCGGTAAAACGCCAGATGATTCTCATACACGCCGCGGAGCACCTCGGTGATTTCATTGCCCGGCGGGCGCGACAGCGCATGGCGATAGCCCCATGCCAGTCGCGACTCGGTCGTCGCGCCGCCTTCGTGCATGATCCGGGCGGCGAAGACGCGGGCGCATTCGACGAACGTCGGATCGTTGAGCAGCGTCAACGCCTGCAACGGCGTATTGGACCGTGCCCGCTGAGCGGTGCATTCCTCGCGCGACGGTGCGTCGAACGCCTTGAGCATCGGATGCAGGAACGTGCGCTGCCAGTGCGTGTAAACGCCGCGCCGGTATTGATCTTCGCCTTTGCTCGGGGCGTAGCCGCGCCGGGGGAAATTGAGCTGATCGTAATATCCGCCGGGCTGATACGGCTTGACGCTCACGCCGCCGACTTTCTCCACGAGCAACCCGCTGATCGAAAGCGCATTGTCGCGGACCATTTCCGCGGCGATCCGGTAACGCCCCTGCCGGGCGAACAGATCGTTGAAGGGATCCTCCGCCCGCAGCTTCGGCGTCGGACGCGAGGACTGGCGATACGTGTTGCTCGTCACGATCAATCGCAGCATGTGCTTGATGTTCCACCCGCTCTCGACAAACTCGACCGACAGCCAGTCCAGTAGCTCCGGATGCGAGGGATACGTGCCCTGACCGCCCAGGTCGTCGACGCTTGTGCAGATGCCCCGGCCGAACATCAGATACCAGAGCCGATTCGCCATCGTGCGCGACGTGAGCGGGTTGTCCGCTTCGCAAAGCCAGTTGGCCAGATCCAGCCGTGTCGCCCGCTTGTCGCCGGTATTGAGCTTGCCCAGAAACGCGGGCACGGCGGGCTCGACGATGTCGCCCGAATCATTCATCCAGTTGCCGCGCGGCAGGATGCGGATCACGCGCGGCGCGACCGCCACGGTGATCGGCGTCGTGACGAATGACCCTTCAAGCGACTTGTGCTCCTTATTGAGCGATTCGATTTCGCCACGCAGCGCGAGCATCGGCTCCGCGTGATCCAGGTAATAGTCCTCCAGACTCTTGCGCTGTGCATCCGTGCGGGCGGCGGCGGCGACTTTGAGAATCGTCGCGATCGCATCCGGCGGACCGACGTGCTGATTGACGCCCGCATCATCCCAGTAGACGGTTCCGCCGAACTGCGTGAACGCCATCCCGTTGATCTTCGCGCCGGCTTTGAGCCCGACGTCGGCGGGATCGACTTGCAGTCGGACCCACTGTCCCGCCGCCGGCAGGGCGCCCATGCGGTGATACGCCGGCGACGGCTGATCCGTTTTGCCGTAGACGATCTGATCGCCGCCCCAGACGGCCCGGTGCTCCCACCCGCCGTCGTTGAACTGGAGCATGATCGCCTGCGGGGGAGTCTTCGCATCGAGATAGACCCATGCGTAAAAAGCATTCCCGTCTTCGAGCACGATCGGATCCTTCGCGCCCAGCGTAAAGTGCTGGACCAGTCCGTTTGATGACTGAACGCGCGACTCGGCGCCGCTGTGGATCGGCCCCTTGGTCGCATCGATGAAGTTCCACGCGCCGTCACGCTTGCCGGGCACCTCCGACGCCGCGTCGATCCAGGCCACATCCGTCGCCTTGTGCGTCTCCAGTGCCGCCAGCGTATTCTCCTCCCATGCGCCCTGCTGCGAGAGCAGCGACGGACGCAACCGCTCCATCCGCTTGTTCGCATCGGCGAGCTTCGCATCGATTGTTTCAAGCTGCTGCTTCTGCTCGTTGGTCGGCACCGGGATCTCCGGCGGGCGCCGACGGGCGCCGTACTTGCCTTCCTCCTGAACATCCGCGAAGAACGCGCCCATCGAATAAAAGTCGCGCGCGGTGTACGGATCGTACTTGTGGTCGTGACACTGGGCGCAGCCCATCGTCGCGCCCATGAAGACCTGCGACACGTTGCGCACGCGGTCGGCGAAGTAAATCGCCAGATATTCCTTGGGCTGCGCGCCGCCTTCCTCGGTGGTCTGGTTCAGGCGGTTGTAGCCGGAGGCGACGATCTGATCGAGCGTGGCGTTGGGCAAAAGATCGCCGGCAAGCTGCTCCCGCACGAACCGGTCAAACGGCATGTTCGCGTTGAATGCGTTGATCACGTAGTCGCGGTACGGCGATTGGGAAATGTCCTGATCGCCGTGATACCCGACGGTGTCGGCGTAACGGACCAGGTCGAGCCAGTACACCGCCATGCGCTCGCCGAAACGCGGCGAAGCGAGCAGGCGATCGACCACTTTCTCATACGCATTCGCAGACGAATCCCCGACGAACGCATCGACTTCCGCAGGCGTCGGCGGCAAACCCGTCAGGTCGAAACTCAGCCGGCGAATGAGCGTGATGCGATCGGCGGACGGACTCGGCTCGACGCCCGCCGCTTCACGCCGCGCAGCGATGAATTGATCGATCGGATTGATCACCCATTGCGTCTCGCTCGCATTCGGCGGCGCCGGACGATGCAGCTCCGTGTACGCCCAGTGCGGTTCATATTCGGCGCCCTGTGCGATCCATTCGCGCAGCAACTGCTGCTCCTGCGGATCCAGCGCCTTGTGCGCCTCGGGCGGGGGCATGCGCTTCTTTTCATCGGCGGCGAAGATGCGGTGGATCAGCTCGCTCTTGTCCGGATCGCCGGGCACGATGGCGATGTGGCCGTGTTTGTTGGGCTTCGTCGCGACGTCGCGCAGGTCCAGCCGAACATCCCCCTCGACTTTTTTGGCGTCGTGCCCGTGACAGGCCAGGCACTTGTCGTTGAGGATCGGACGGATATCGCGATTGAAGCGAATCGTCGGTTCCGCCGCGCTCAACATGCTCGTGACGAACAGGCATGCTGCAACCGCAATACGGACGATCGTATCTGCTTTGGTCACTGGTGAACCTCGAAGCGTGGAGTTTGAGTGCTCGACGAGCCGGCGGGTGGAGCTGGATTAAGTATACCGGATTTCTCTATCAAATTCTGCTTTTGCGACGCGCCGCAAAATCCCGGCATCGCGATATGCGGATTTTTCGCTTGGGATGCGCGACGAAACGCTCCAATACGCTGTCGAATGCGGCGGCGGTCGATCGGCGATCAGCGGAGCCGCTCTTTGATGCGGCGCAGACCCGCCAGCACATCCGCGGCGGAATTGTACTGCGGTCGCCGCGGATCGGTCGGACGCAAAATCGCCTCCGTCAGATTCGTAATCATCCGCGCTTCATCCGAGTGCGCCTCGTAGCGGACCATCTCCTTGATGTCGGGATTGGAGTGCGGTTTGTCGATCTGCACCGCCAGATAAAACAGGTCCGCCGCCTTGTCGACCTTCTGGTAATTGCCCGTGAACATCTGGCTCGTCACCAGCCCCGAACTGGTCATCTTCGCGAGCATGCGCTGAATCTGAGACGCTTTCATCATCTCTTGGAACAGCTTGTCGAGCAGCGGCGACTGGGCGATGTTCTCGCCGACGCGCGCCGCCGATCCGTAGTCGACGAATCCGACGCCATGCTCCGTCACGACGAAGTTGTCGAGGCGCAGGTCCAGATGAATCACACGCGCCTGTTCGTGAAGTTTGTCGAGCAGGTCGGCCGCCTGAATGGCGAAGTCGATCTGTGAAAGCGGTTGCCCCGCCTTGCGGAGCCAGTTGAGGTGCATGCGCGAAACGAAATTGCGCGAGTCTTTTTCGATGGCCAGCACGTGCGGCACCCGCCGGCGATACGGCTCGGGCAGGTCACGCTGAAGGATTTTCAGGAACGCCGCCTCGCGCGTCAAAAACACCGGGAAAATCGATTGGATGAGCTTCTGCGCCTGCGCTTCGATGAACTCGGTGGTCGTTTCAGGGAAGCGATTCTTGAGGCGAAGCATGACCGATTCGAGATCGGGCACTTCCTTGGCGACGACGTATCCGCGGTCCGCCTGACGCGATGGTTGAAGGTAGACGTTGTAGGTGAACCGGTTGGTGACTTCGCCGGGGCGGACGAGCAGCACCTTGCGCGCGACGAAAAAGTGAATCTTTCGCCCCAGGCCGGGGATGCGCATGCCAAAGACCGGCTCCCGCACGAAGCTGGGCGGATACTCGATGGCGAAGCCCTTGGAGGCGTAGACCTGCGCCAGTTTGAGCACCTGCTCCGGGTCCTCGGAGACGAAGACGAATTGTCCGCCCCAGCGGAGGCGGTCGAAGATCTTGTACCAGCGGTGCAGATCGTAGGGCGTGGCGAAGACATAGTCGGCGGTGCGCGATTCGCGCAGCTCGTCGATGCAGTCGTAGTAGCGATCGAATTCCGGATCGCCGGCGAAGATGCGCGACTGCACGAGGCGGATCATCATGTCGCGATCGCGCAAGCGATGACGACGACGGGTGCTCGTCTCGACGCTCGGCTCGCTCGCCTCCGGCGGCTCGGCCAGCGAAGGCGAAAGCGGCAGGGGCGAAAGCAAATCATCGGTCTCGTCGTGGGGTCGCGCGGGCGGCAAAGTGGTGGGGGCCGGGGTCATTTGAGAATTATCGTCATCCGTCAGGGAACGGATCAGGCGTGTTGCGACAGTTTACGCCGGTGAATCGGACACATCGAGTCGGCTTGGGTGAAACGCATGTGACATAAACACTTGCCCAATCTTGCCCAGCCGCGGAACACGCGGCGCGGTCGGCGTGATTACGCCACTCATCGGCACGTCGCCGGTCGCTTCGCCAACAACGAACGACGCCTCGGCCCTTGCATTTGATCCCTTGCCCGCTACAATCCATCCCCACTTAGTTGAGAATGAATTGCATATTCATTCTCAATTACGACGGATCATGGCGCGCGTCATTGATTCAATCAGAGGGATGTAAGCGACAAAGCATTGAAGTATAACAATTTAGGAGCATCGATATGAATCAGATTCGACAGGTGCGGGGTTCACAAGGGGTTGGGGCGGCGTTCGTGATGGCTTTGGTGGTCGCGACGGCCGGGGTGGCTCGGGCCGATGCACGCCCATTTGTGTTCACCTATGAAGTCACCACGATGCCCGTCGGAGCGGTTGAGTACGAGCAGTGGGTCACATGGAAGACCAGCAAGGCGATCGACTCCGACTACGACGCGATCGACTTCCGTCATGAGATCGAATTCGGCGTCACCGATCATTTCCAGCTCGGTCTGTACGTTTCGGACTGGGGCTACGAAGACGGCGACTCGGTGACGAACGACGGCACGCGCTGGAACGATGTCGCGATCGAAGGCATTTACAACCTCAGCGACCCGGTGGCGGATCCGATCGGCGTCGCGCTCTACGGCGAGATCAAGGGCGGCGACGAAGTGCTCGGCGTCGAAGGTAAGCTGCTGCTTCAGAAAAACATCGGGTCATGGATCATCGCGTGGAACGGCGTGATCGAGGCGGAGTGGGAAGGCGACCATTTCGACGATGACAACGGCACGCTCGAACAAACCCTCGGCATCAGCTATCAGGTAACGCCCAGTCTGCTCCTCGGCGCCGAACTCGTTCACGAAATCGATTACGCCGACTGGTCCGCCTGGGGGCCGCACGTGGTGTATGCCGGGCCGAACGTTTCCTACCGCAAGGGCAACTGGTGGGTCACGGTCGCGCCGTTGTTTCAGTTGACTCGCGTCGATGACGAAGCGGATTTCCAGACGCGTCTGATCTTCGGTATCAACTTCTGATGCGCCTACCGGTCGCTCAGCTCGTCCTGCGATGCGCGATCGCATTCTCGCTGCTCGGCGGGCTGTGCGGATGCCTGAGCATCGAGCAGATGGCGCCGCCTGTGGAGCGTCTCGCGGCCTCGGGGTCGATCGCCGACGCCGAGGCCTCGATGCTCCATCGCGGCCGCCGGATCTACCTCACCGCCTGCGCCAAGTGCCACACCATCGAGCCGATCGATCGATATTCGCGGGAAAAGTGGCTCAAAATCCTGCCCGAGATGATCGAGGAATCCAAGCTCGACGAAGCGCGGGCGTCGGAGGTGACGCGCTATATTCTCGCGGCGCACGAACTGATGACCACCTCGTCAATCGCGCAATGACGCGATCGGATTGTGTCCGAATCGCTGGCTGATCCGTCGGGCGCCGGCGGCGATGAGGGGACCGAGCCGCGGAAAGTCAGCGGGGGTCAGCCGAAATGCCGGGCCGACGACCCAGACCGCGCCGATGGGAGCCGCGCGATGATTGAGCACCGCGGCGCCGATGCAGCGGATGCCGTCATTGTGCTCGCCATTGTCGATGGCATATCCATCGACGCGGGCGCGCTCGATCTCGTCGAGCAGGGCGGCGCGGTCGGTGAGCGTGTGATCCGTGAAGCGCGTCAATGTGAGGCGATCGAGCAGGGCGTCGCGCTGTGCGACGGGCAGATGCGCCATGTACGCCTTGGCCGGCGCGGCGGTGTGCAGCGGGAAACGCGTGCCCACGCCGATCATCACGCGGACCTGCTGATTGGAAAGCACTTGCTCGAGCACGACGCCTTCGGAGCCGTCGATGATGCCCACAAGCGTCGTCTCATCGGTCTGATCGCGCATTTCGTGCATGACGTCGAGCGCGTTGTGCACGAGCCCGCTCTCGCCGAGCGCGGCGTAACCGAGACTCAGAAATTTGGTGCTCAGCGAGAAGCACTTGGTGGCTTCGTCGCGCTGGAGATAGCCGTAGGCGTGAAGCGTATTGGCAATGCGGAAGACGCTGTTCTTGGGCAGGCCCAGCGCCTCGGCGATCTCGCTGATGCCCTGCGGGCGCTGCATCGACGCCAGATGCTCCAGCAGCATGAGCGCCCGCGAGAGATTCGGCACGTGATACCGGTCCGCCGCCGCCGCCGCCTCGGCCGGATGCACCAACTCGTCATCACGCGAATTTGTCGGCAAAGGTGGTTGACTCCGGTTTGAATCAAGTTAAACTGTGTTTGTTATATAGAACGACCCGCAAAAAAGCAAGCATCCACACGAAGAATCCGCGTAGACTTCCCGAGCAGGCACGACCCACGGAGCCCACGGATGACGCACACGACGGCTCGCGGCATGACGATGCGATGGCTGGCGGTGGCGATGCTGCTGCTGGTCATCGGGCCGCGCGGCTGGGCGGCCGACGACGCCGGGCCCGAAGTGGATGGCGTCAAGTTCTTCGAATCGCAGGTCCGGCCCATCCTCGAAGCCAACTGCTTCAAATGCCACGGCAACGAAACCAAAATCCGTGCGAACCTCTATCTGACCTCGCACGCCGGTGTCATGCGCGGCTCGGAAGTCGGGCCGGTCGTCGATCTTCAAAATCCCGCCGACAGTCTTTTGCTGAAGATGATCAATTACACGGATGACGATCATCAGATGCCCCCGAGCGGGAAGCTGCCGCAGGAGAAGATCGATGTGCTGACGAAGTGGGTGATGATGGGCGTGCCATGGACGGCGGAGTCCGACCCCGTGCTTCCGCCGCTGACGCCCAAGTCCGATTCGATCATCACGGAAAAGGCGCGGCAGTGGTGGGCCTATCAGCCGGTCGCCCGGCCGGTCACGCCGAAGGTGCATGACGCGACCTGGCCCCGCAATCCGATCGACAATTTCATCCTCGCCAAGCTCGAAGCCAAGGGCCTCAAGCCCGCCCCGCCCGCCGATCGCGTCACGCTCATTCGCCGCGTGTACTACGATCTGATCGGCCTGCCGCCGACGCCCGCCCAGGTCGATGCCTTTGTCCATGATGCGAACCCCGATGCATATGCGAATCTGATCGAGCGCCTGCTGGCCATGCCGCAGTATGGCGAGAAGTGGGGACGGCACTGGCTCGACGTCGTCCGCTACGCCGAGACGAACGGCTACGAGCGCGACAATCCCAAACCCAACGTCTTCAAGTACCGCGATTACGTCATCCGTGCCTTCAACACCGACAAACCCTACGACCAGTTCCTGCGCGAGCAGATCGCCGGCGACGAACTGGATCATGTCACGAGCGATTCAATCATCGCGACCGGCTACTACCGTCTCGGTCTCTGGGACGACGAACCCGCCGACCGCCCGCAGGCGTTTTTCGACGGGCTCGACGACATTGTCTCCACGACCTGTCAGTCGATGCTCGCCATGACCGTCAACTGCGCCCGCTGTCACAACCACAAGGTCGATCCGATACCGCAGGCGGATTACTACCGGATGACGGCGTTTTTCCGCAATTTGACGCCGATGGCCAACGGCGGGCCGACCATCGAGCGCGACATATTCTCCGACGACGCTGACGCCGCGGAAACCGAGCGCCTCGCCGCGCAGCGCGCCGAGCGCATCGATGCCCTGACCGCTCAGCTCGCCGCCGTCGAAAACGAACTGCGCGAGGCGTATCAGAAATTCCGCAAGACCGATCAGCCCGTGCGCCTCGCCGACATCGAATCGCTGCATTACCGGTTTTATCGCGACACATGGGACAAGCTCCCCGACTTCGATCAGCTCAAGCCCGAGAGCGAAGGCGAACTGACGCAGGGTTTTTACACGCTCAATCCGCGCACGCGCGACGACGCCTTCGGCTTCGTCTTTGAAGGCATGCTCAAAGTCCCCGCCGCCGGCGAGTACGCGTTCGAAGTCAATGCCGACGACGGCGTCCGCATCATCGTTAACGGTCAGCGCGTCGCCGAGATGGACGGCGTGCACGGCTTCCTGCCCGAGCCCAGCCGGGGCACGATCACGCTCAAAGCCGGTCAGGTTCCGATCCGCCTCGAGTACTTTCAGAAGGCGAACGGCCTGGGCCTCGAAGTGGCGTGGAGCGGGCCGGGCGTGAATCGCCGGCTGCTCAGCGAAACCGATCAGCCCGAAAACGCCGGCGACCTGCGCATCGACCGGCTCATGGCCCAGTACGGCAAGAAACTGCTAAGCGCTCAGACCGTGGCGAACTATCGCTCACTGCGCAAGGAGCTCAACGAACTGAACAAGGAGCCGGTGCACACTGAAAAGGCCCTGTGCGTCACGGAGAACGGTCCCACCTCGCCCGATTCGTTCATCCTCTCGCGCGGCAGCGCGCACGCCCCGATGCAGCAGGTCCAGCCGGGCTTCCCGCAGGTGCTCGGCTTCGCCGATCCGACGATTCCCGACCCCGCCCCCGGCGCGAAGACGACCGGCCGGCGACGCGTCCTCGCCGACTGGATCGCTTCGCCGAAGAATCCGCTGACGGCGCGCGTGATGGCCAATCGCATCTGGCAGCATCACTTCGGCCGGGGCATCGTGCGATCGACCAATGACTTCGGCGGCCTGGGCGAACTGCCGACGCATCCGCAATTGCTCGACTACCTCGCCACCGAGTTCATCGCCCGCGGTTGGTCCGTCAAGGACATGCACCGGCTGATCCTGATGAGCAGCGCGTACCAGATGTCATCGCAGGACGACGACAAGGCGCTCGCCGCCGATCCGAACAATGATTTGTTCTGGCGATTCGACATGCGGCGGCTCACCGCCGAGGAAATCCGCGATTCGATTCTGGCGATCAACGGCACGCTGAATTTGCAAATGGGCGGGCCGAGCATTTTCACGAAGGTGCCGGCCGAGGTGTTGGCGACGGCATCGCGGCCGGATCACGCATGGGGCAACAGTCCGCCGGATCAGCAGCGCCGCCGCAGCGTGTACATTCATGTAAAGCGCTCGCTGGTGGAGCCGATTCTCGAAACATTTGATTTGCCCGACACGGACACAAGCTGCGCGGTGCGGTTCGCCACGACTGTGCCGACGCAGGCGCTGACGGGGCTCAACAGCGATTTCATGAACGAGCAGGCGGTGATTTTCGCTGATCGTCTGCGGGCCGAAGCGCCGGGCGATGTGCCGGCGCAAGTTCGCCGCGCCCTGCGACTCGCCGCCGCGAAGGAGCCCAGCGATGCGCAGGTGCAGCGCGGCGTGAACCTGATCCGTTCGCTTACGGACAAGGATCATCTCGATGCGGACAAGAGTCTGAATCTGTTTTGCCTGATGGTGTTGAACATGAATGAGTTCGTCTACCTGGACTAGCGAGGAATACGAACATGCACGAAGCGAACAAAACGACGAGCCAGTTCTGCGGGCGGACGCGCCGGGAGTTTTTGTGGCAGGCCGGCGGGGGTTTTGGCGCGGCGGCGCTGACGGGGCTGCTCAGTGCGGAGGGCTTTTTCCAGAAGCAGGCGATGGCGGCGGACGGCATGACGCCGTTCCGCAATCCGGTCGCGCCCAAGCGGCCGATGACGACGCCGAAGGCCAAGAGCGTGATCTTCCTGTTCATGTACGGCGGGCCGAGCCACGTCGATACGTTCGACTACAAGCCCAACATGTACGCGCTGGACGGTCAGACGATTCCGGTGAAAACCTTCGGGCGCGGCGGCAAGAAGAACGAGGGCCGCGTCGTCGGACCCAAGTGGGCGTTCAAGCAGTACGGGCAGTGCGGCAAATACGTCAGCGATCTGTTTCCGCATATTGGATCGTGCGCCGATGACATCGCGTTCATTCATTCGATGTACGCCGACTCGCCGATTCACGGGTCGGCCCTGCTGATGATGAACAGCGGGCGCATCCTGTCGGGTCATCCGTGCATCGGTTCGTGGGTCAACTACGGGCTCGGCTCGGAGAACGAAAACCTGCCCGGCTTCGTCGTCATGCTCGACAAGAAAGGCGGACCGATCAGCGGCGCGAAAAACTGGTCGAGCGGGTACATGCCCGCCACGTATCAGGGCACGATTCTGCGTTCGACCGGCGAACCGATTCTCAATTTGAGGCCGCCCGCCGACATGAGCGCTTCGGCCCAGCGCCGCCTGCTTGATACGCTCAAGGATTTCAATGAAGAGCATCTGGCGACGCGCGCCAGCAACTCCGCCCTCGCAGCACGCATCGCCAGCTATGAACTGGCGTACAAGATGCAGCAGTACGCCCCCGAAGCCGTCGACTTCGAGAGCGAGCCGGCGTACATCAAGGAGATGTACGGCCTGGATCAGGACCGCACGTATGACTTCGGGCGGAAGTGCCTTCTGGCGCGCCGGCTGGTCGAGCGCGGCGTGCGGTTCATTCAGATTTATTCGGGCGGAGCGCACAATGACGACAATTGGGATGCGCACACCGATATTGAGAAGAACCATAATTTCCACGCCGGCAACACCGACTTGCCGATCGCCGGACTGATCAAGGACCTTAAGCAGCGCGGGCTGCTCGACAGCACGCTGATCATCTGGGGCGGGGAGTTCGGGCGTCAGCCCACGGCCGAATACGCCAAAGGCACCGGTCGCGATCATAATGCGTATGGGTTCACGATGTGGATGGCGGGCGGAGGCGTGAAGGGCGGGACGAGCGTGGGCGCGACGGATGAGCTGGGCTCGGCGGCGATCGAAAATCGCTTCCACGTCAAGAACCTGCACGCCACCGTGCTCACGCAGATGGGCCTCGACCCGGACAAGCTCTCGTATTTCTTCGGCGGGCTCAACCAGAAACTCGTCGGCGTCGAAGGCGCCGAGCCGATTCGTCAGATCATCTGATCCGCCATGCTCAACACGCTCGGCTCCGTCAGGCCCACGAGACTTGCCATGCGCACCAGGTCCGCCGCATTACGCGCCTGCATCTTACGCATCATCCGGGCACGGTGATTCTCGATCGTCCGCAATGAAATCGACCATCCATAAGCAATCTGCTTGTTGGACTTGCCCATCACGACTTCATCGAGAAGTTCGCGTTCGCGTGCGGTCAGTGAGTCGATGCGGCGGCGTATTTCGGCCGCGTCGTTCAACAGTTGGCGCCGGCTGTTGGCGTTGCTGACCGCCTTCGTGACGTGCCGGCGAAGATCCTCAAGATCGACGGGCTTTTCGAGCATGTCCACCGCCCCGGCTTTGACGGCTTGGACGGCGGAGGCGACGTCGCCGTAACCCGTCAGCATGATCACGGGCACGCAGGCGGCGATCCGCCGCTCATGGCGCAGCACATCCAGCCCGCTCATGCCCGGCATGCAAAGATCGAGAATCACGCAGCCGATCGCATCCGGATCGAAAGCCCGAAGCATCGCTTCGCCGCTGTCGAATTCGCGGACTTCGTAGCCGTCTATCCGCAAGTTCATGCCCAAAGAGGAGCGTACCGCCAAGTTGTCGTCCACGATCCAGATACCCAGTTCCGATGTCATCATGATCTTCCTTACAATCTTGGTAAGAAGTCAATGAACCCCAGACCCCGATGCGACATGAACAACAACGGCCGCATCACGGTCACATGAACCATTCCCCGATTCATGCGTCCCACGACTCGACGTGCCGGATGATCGGTGCCGACAAGAGGGGCTTTGCACGAAAGAGACGAATGATATTTCAACGCATCGCACGATCTCAAACGCTCGTGGCTCCGGGATGCTGCATCCTTCGGACACGTTGCATATGAACTTTTAGGCATAAGGCGCGGGAGGGACAAGATGTGGATTTCCCTTACTATTCACGAACGACGCAAAATGCGAAGTTTTCAGCTTCCACACAATCGTCGCGATCTGCATCGCATCGATGGTTAATGACAGTTCGGCCGATGGACTGTTGTCAACAGCATGACACTTGATCATGCAATTGACGAGGCGTACCACGACCGGATGTCATGATCGCCCGATGATCGCGATCAACAGGGGTGCGTTGTGTACGCAATATTCTCTGAAATATCCGGTGGATTCTGCATAGGCGACCTCCTGTCATCAAAACCAAGAGTGCCGAACCAAGACATGGACCACACTCTGATCATAGATGCACGGCGCGTTCTGTCAATGGGCGCGCTGAATTTTCGCGGGCTCTTTCAAGTACGAAACAACATCGCGCGATCGGGAGAAGCACTTATCAATCAGCTGGCGCGGCGGGCCGATGGAGTGATCGGATGCGGATGGATTGATCATCACGAGGCGGTATGGCATGCGCAGTCATTCGAGGCCGATGGCATTGATCATCGAAGACGCCGCGGGCGCGGGGCGATCGCTGGCGTCGTCGCTGCGCGCTGCGGGGTGCGCGTGCACGCTCATCGATGTGACGGGCGATGTGAGCGCGTCGATACAGCGGCCCGTGGATCTGATTATTGTGGCGATGGGGAAGCGGGGCACGTCGGCGCTTCAGGCGGTGCAGGTGATTCG
The DNA here is from genome assembly GCA_016125255.1 of Planctomycetota bacterium. NCBI lineage: Bacteria > Pseudomonadati > Planctomycetota > Planctomycetota bacterium. The sequence continues at coordinate 60,913 of WGMD01000020.1, forward strand.
CCTGCTCAGCGCGGCGCCGATCGCGGTCATGTCACCGGGCGCGGATGCCGAGCGTCGGAGCATCGGGCCATATACGGATTTGACATGGATCGATGCGACGACGTGCGAGGCGCGGATGATCAAACGCCTCATGAGCATCGCATCGGCGCGATGCGAGCCGAATCAGTCCTTCTGAAAATACGGCGGGAGCGTCGGCTTCGTGTCGCGGAGGATTTCCAGCACGGCGCGGCGCTTGGCGGTGGAGATGTCGGTGAAGTCGGCGCTGGTGTCGCGGCCGGTGAGGATCTCGTAGAGCCGGCGGTTGACGTAGTCGAGCAGTTCCGGCGGCATGGCGTCATAAGCGGGCGTGTAGATCAGGTAGCTGCACGGGTATTCGAACATGTAGTGCTTAAGGTTCAATTCGCGCAGGGAGCGGCCCTTGCGGTCGCGCGGGCCGGCCGCCTCGAACTGCTCCCGGAACTTCGTCGTGCCCGCGATCGGGTTTTCGAGCACGGGCTCGTCGATGAAGAGCATGTAACGCAGGATGGCGTCGCCCTGACGCTCGATGCGGTTCTGCGTGGAGGGGCTGATTTCGTTTTCGGGCCGGCTCATGATGCGATTGGATTCGCGCTGGTGATACAAAGCGATGCGGGTCTGATAGCTGCCGCGCGCGATCAGGTTGTGCATGTGCGTCTGATGCTCGAGGACCATCATCGCCACGATATCGCTGGACGGCGTGAGATAGGGCGAAGTGTCGAAGCGATTCGTCAGATCGGTGACGTTCGTGCCCTTCGTCGTGTCGAGCGGGGGCAGGTCGCCGTTGCCGTCATCGGGGCGATTGAGCGTGACGTTGCCCATGTGCTGCTGCTTGCCGCTGGTGCCGGTGATGTACCAGCCGCCGAAGCGATTGGACAGGGGCGTGCGATGGGTGGTGACGGTCGTGCCGGCCCGGAGCAGGGGGAATCCGTCATTGTCGGTCGTCACGGAGCGCACCATATGCCCGGGCACGGACTGCGTCATCGCCGAGTCGTGACATTGAAGGCAAAGATCGGTCTGTCGAACGAAGGCGGGACGATCGGACTTGTGGACATCAAGCGTATAGAACACGCCGCCGAGTTTGGGATCGACGGCGGAGATTTCGATGACGTCGCCATGCTGGACGGAGCCGATGTAGACATCGTCATTGAAATAGAGCGCGCGGGGCGTGGCGGGGGAGATGTGGCGAATCTGAAAGCTCGTCTTGGAGAAGACGAGCAGTTGGGACGTGGGGGAGATGTGCAGGGCGTCGAGCAGGGCGGGCAGGTAGCCGCGCTTCGGATCGTAGGCGAGGTGGATTTTGCCCGCGTCGATGTCGCGCTGAAGCTGCGCGACGGGATCTTCGGGCGTGGACGTGGCGTAGTTGATGGGCTCAAAGTCATAGTCGCCGTCGGCGCCGCGGGCGGCGGGGACGAAGACGGCGAGCGCGATGAGGAGGAGTATTCGTCGCATGGGCGGGGTCCATCATTATAGAACACGCTCGCGGTCACCCCAACCGGCGACGTGCGGACCGCGAGCGTGTCAGCGAGATAGGCGATCGATTACCGCTGCATTGCGAAGGAAGCGGCGGGGGCGTCGTTGCTCGGCGCATAGCGCGACGGGCTGCCGAGGACGATGACGCAGCCGATGAGCAGGACGGTCAAGAGGCAGGTGGCGAGGAAGACGCAGAGTGTTTTGTCGGTGTCGAGCATGGCAAGCTCCTTCCTATCCGGCGGCTGCGGCCCTTGTCGCACCCGCGACGAATCGAGCCCATCCGGCGGACATATTTGGATAAAACCATCTATAAATCAATATATCGTCAATTTGTCCGGGTTGTCAATACGGCGGATGGAAAATTGCGGGAATATTTTGGGGGGAGGATGGGGATGGGCGGGGCGCAAGGCAGGGGCAAGCGCTTGTGATGACATGGGTTGGAGCGGGCGGAATGGGCGGGGAATCAGCGGGGCAGGAGGACGCCCAGCGCGGCGGCGAGGCGCGCGATGAACGGGCGGTGCTCGGGCGGGGCGTTGTCGCGCCATGCTGTGAGGTAGTCGCTCATCGACTGCGGCTTCGCCGGGTGTGCGACATTGAGCCAGCGAACCGCTTCCCAGTGCTCCGGCTCCGCCTCGATGAACGGCAGCAGCGCCGCCGCCGCGACATTATTGAGCGGGCGATTGTCCGCCTTCGCCCGCAGTTCGGTCGCGTGCTGTGCATACCACTTCGCCAGCGTCAAACCCTCCGGCAACTTCGCCGCCGCGAGCCGCTGGTTCGCATAGTCATCGAGCGCCCCGGCATACGAGGCCCAGTTGCGATAAGGCGGATGCTCGCGCCATGTGTTCGCCATCTTCCGCAACACGAACAGCGACGCCGCCTCGCACATCGTCTCTTCGAACCACTTGCACCCCGTGTCGTCATCGTCGTACACGCACATCACATGACACAGCTCATGCGCGAACTGAAACGACATCTGCGCCCAGAGCCGATCGCCCGTGTTGAGCTTCATCTGAATCGCGCCGTCGGCGGCGCGTTCGTAGAGCACGATCGGGCCGCCGCGCGGTTCGACGTGAATCGCCGGCAGATCGTGCGGCCCGTACCACGGTGTCAGCTCATCGCCCGCCGATCGCAGCACCGCCTCCACATCCGACACTTCGCAATTCCATCCTTCGGGCGCGATCCGCAAATCCAGATGGATCGGCTTGCGATCGTCCGCCGCCTGCGCGGCGAGCAACATCATGCTCGCCAGAAGCGCCGCACTGAGGATGGATCGCGTGCGCCGCTTCATGTCATGCACCTTCGGGCCCGATGCGTTTGCGCTCGCCTTTTTCCTGCGTGGGCATCGCCTGCTCGCCGACCGGCGGCGTGGGCTTGGGCAGGCGCACCGGCGCGGTCAGCGCGAGTCCGAGCGTGATCGCCGTGTCGGGCAGCGAAGTGGGGGGCTCGGCCCTGGCGTCCTTGAAGCGGAACGCCGCGGTCAGGTCGCCGAATGTCTTGCGCCGCCAGTCGCTGATGTTCGGCTCGCGGACGCCCGTGAATTTTTCGAGGAACTGGAGCACGGACGTGTGATCGAACGGCTGCGAGCAGACCCATCCGCCGGCGGTCCATGGCGAGATGATGATGCACGGCACGCGGAATCCACCGCCGATCGGCAAACCGCCGACGAACTCGTCGGGCGTCCCCTCCGGCGGCGTCGGCGGGGCGACATGGTCGAAAATCCCGTCGTTTTCATCGTAATTCAAGATGAACGCCGTCTTGGCCCACACCTTCGGGTTCGACGCGATCGCCTCGATCTTGCTCGCCACGAACGCGGCGCCGGCGGCGGGCATGAACTCCGGATGCTCCGACTCGGTGCTCGTGGGCATGATCCATGACACCGTCGGCAATCGATCGTTGCGCGCATCCTCCTCGAACGTCCCGCGCGGTCCGTGAATCATCGCTTTCTGATGCAGGGGCGATCCCGGCGGCGCCTGCCGGAACGCCTCGAAATATTCGAGTACATTGCAGCCGTAATTGTCCTTCTCCTGATACACCTTCCAACTCACGCCCGCTTCTTCAAGGCGCTCCGCGTAAGTCTTCCATGCGTATCCGTGCACCTTGCCGTTTTCGTCCTTGGGGATCTTGTTGCTGATGAGCGGTCCGCCGCCTTTGCCCGCGGGGTCGATCGTCCCGGTCATCCAATACATGCGGTTCGGCCATGTCGGACCGAACACCGAGCAGTGATACGCATCGCAGATCGTAAACGACTCGGCGAGGGCGAACTGAAAGGGAATGTCCTCGCGCGTGTGATAGCCCATACAGAACGGGCCGTTTTTTCCGTCGGCTTTGCGGTGGGCGGGGAGCCAGTTGTCCATCTTCCCGCCGTTCCATGCTTCATGCTGCACCTTCCACGAATGATTCGTCGAAGGCATTTTCTGCGCGCTGGTCGTCTGCGTGTTCATGCGGAACGGCAGCAGCACGCCGCCGGGACTTTGGTCATCGGGCTGATGAAACACGCTCTTGCCGTGCGAAAGCGTCATCGCCTTCGCGTCGTCAAATCCGCGCACGCCGGCCATCGTGCCGAAGTAGTGATCGAAGGAGCGGTTTTCCTGCATGAGCAGCACGACATGCTTGATGTCCGCCATCGTGCCGGTCGGCGGCGCGTCGGCCAGCGCCCGCCGCACATTCGGCGGCAGGGCGGTCGAAGCCATCGCGGCCGCGGTCAGTCGTGTCGCGTTCGACAAAAGGCGGCGGCGTGTGAATCCGCCCGTGTGCATCGATTCGTCAGCCATGCGGTTGCCTCCAGTATGTCAATTAAACGGACGCAGCCCGGCGACGTCAACACAAATCTCCGCGCCGGCGCGATCGCATCAAAAAAGCGTCTGCGGCATGTCGTCGATCGGATCGATCAGGTCCGGCCCGTCATGCGAAGGCGTGTTGACGCGCGGCGATACCGGCTCGGCGCACAACGCTTCCGCATCGCTCGGGCGAAGCACCTCGCCGGCGCGGTCCGCGTCCGCCTTGAGCCAGTCGTCGATCTCGCTCGCCGTGAGAATCACCGGCATGCGATTGTGGATCGGCGCCAGCAGCGCATTCGGCTCGGTCGTGATGATCGTGTACGTCTCGACGGGTTGATCGGCGGCGTCGCGCCACGATTCCCACAGCCCCGCGAAGGCGAACGCCTCGCCGTCGCGCCGGTGAATGTAGTACGGCTGCTTGTGATCGCCGGTCTTTTTCCATTCGTAAAAGCCATCGGCGGGCACGACGCATCGCCTGTGCCGATACGCGTCGCGAAACGCCGGCTTTTGGCCGATCGTTTCGGCGCGGGCGTTGATCAGCTTGTTGCCGATTGTTTCATCCTTCGCCCATCGCGGCACGAGCCCCCATCGCATCGGCCGCATGACCCGCCGGCCGGCGTCGCCGATGACGATGACGGGGGCGAACTGCATCGGGGCGATGTTGTAGCTCGGGCCGAAGACGCGGAACTCCTCGACGAGGCCGAACGCCGACATCAGTTGCGCCATGCGTGATTTGAGCACGTAGCGTCCGCACATGATCCGCCTCGCCGCCCTTAGCGCGCCGCCGGACTCGGCACGTCGAGCACCTGCGAGTTGGGCGTCGAGTTGCCGAAGCGCTGAAAGTCCTTGAACGTCCAGACGACTTTCTTGTCGCGCGTCACCTCGATGATCTGCGGATTCGTCGGGCCGGCGTGACAGTTGCCGAAGACGATGTTGCCGTTGGGCATCAGTTGCAGCGTCGTCACCCATGCCAATTCGATGCCCGGCAGGTCTTCCGATGTCAGACTCCAGACGATCTGCTTGTCGGGCGAGACTTCCAGGATGCGATGCCCGTTGCCCGTCGACATCAGCGTGTTGCCGTTGGGCAACCGAAGCGCGGCGAAGACCTGGTTGCCGAATCCCTCGGGGCCGTGCCCGCCCTTGGGTTGCATCCCGAACAGCGGCACGTCGTACTCCCAGACGACCTTGCCGTCGCCGTCGTACTCGCGCACCTTGCCGTCGCCTTCGTGACACACGAGGTAGTGCCCATCGGCGAGTTTGCGGACGAGGCGCGTATCGCGATGCGGATTGGGATGATCGACGGTGAGCTTGATTTCGTGCACGATGCGGCCGTCGTGATCGACTTCGATGATGCGGCCGGGGCCGGACTCGGCGATCATCGTGTTCCCGTCGGCGAGGCGTTCAAAGGCATGCACCTGCACCGGCTTGCCCTCATTGCCGTTCATCTTCGTCGCCTCGTATTCCCAGACGACGGCGTTCGTCGCCGGGTCGATCTCGACGAGGTGCGTGTACGAATCCTCGAAGAGAACGTGACCGTTGGCGAGCATGTGAAGGTCGTGAATCTGGTTGACCTTGTGCTCCCATTCGGTGCGTCCGTCGGCGCCGATGATGGCGATCCGCTTCACCGAATCGTCCGCCACCAGCAGGCGGTGCCCCGTCGTCTGCCCCATCGCCGCCGCCGCCCACACCAGCGCCAGGCCCATCACGATCGCTGCACGCATCGGCCACATCCTTTCGCAAATCGTTCCGATCCGCCCGGCCGCCTCGCCCCCGGGAAACCGCCCGCGGACCATCCGCACATTGTACCCGCCCCCGATTTTCCCGCACTGGCCAACGACGCCGCCGAAGCGTACTATGTCACCACCCCCGCGGGCGTAGCTCAGTTGGTAGAGCGTCAGCTTCCCAAGCTGAATGTCGAGGGTTCGAACCCCTTCGCCCGCTTTGATGGTTAGAGGCCGCCGAGTACCGCATGGCGCGTTCCGCTTCGTGGCGATCGAAACCATCCGCACGTCTGAAGCGTCGTCCCTGGAAGATTCGATTATTTGGATGTCATCGCGCACGAGCCGAAGAAGTTGATCGGCCCGCCGTCCGCTTGGACGGGTTGCAGGTTCAGATCGGGCGGCGTCGGGCCGCTGAAGAGAATGATCGTTTCGCCGCGGGTCAGGTCGATCTTGTACAGCCCGTCGCCCAGACCATGAATCTTGTCATTCAGCGAGGCATCGATCGCGCGGATCGGCCCGTCAAGTCCCGGCCGGATTCGACACGGCCAGCCGGCCAGACTCTTGACCGCCACCCATTGCGTCCTGCCTTTGGTGCGTGAAGCGCTGACCAGAAACGCGCCTTCGGCGCGCAGGTCTGCGAAGGCCACGTCGCGCCATGCCTCCGGCACGCCGGGGAAGACGCGAATCGTCGACACCCATGCCGGATGATCCGCATCGTCGGCCCACTGGCTCCAACTCTGCAGCAGCATGTCCTGCACCGACGCCGCGCCCGACAGCGGCGATTCGATCACCGGGCTGTCGGCTTCCATGTACATCGTGTTGGGCGTGAGCGTGCGGTCGATCAGACCGTTGAGATACTCAATCGCCTTGTCGCCCTGATGCATCGAGGCGTACATCGACGCGGCGCCGCTGTAGGAGTAACCGGCGAAGGCCTTGGCGCCGAACGCCCAATGGTCGACCGACTTTTGAATCAGCTCGCGCTGATCCGGTTGCTCCCAGTTGACCTGATACAGCGGGTAAATCATGAGCAAATGCGAGTAATGACGATGCCCGCCCTTGAAGGGAACATCGCGGGCGATCATGAAGCCGTTGTCATCCACGGGGTAGTCGGCCAGATGCGCGAGAATGTCTTTCCACTGCGGCAGCTGCGGGTCATCGATGCCGAGGCGCACCGATTCGGCGATCAGCGTGCGCAGGCCCCACCGCAATACGCCCATGTCGTAATTGCAATCCGGCCCGAATGTCAGTTCAGGCGAGTAGGTCGGGCGAATGTGATACGCGCCGTGCTCGTCTTTTTCAAGAATCGGCAGGTAGACATTGATCGCCCGCCGCAGCATCGGCAGCATCTTCTCGCGCAGCCGGTTATCGTCCGCCGCGTATCGGCATTGCCGCCAGTAGTTGTGCATGGCCCACGGCAGGTTGGCCACTTCGACGGTGCCGCTTTGTCCCTTGAACATTCCGCCCGCAAGGTCCGTCGAACTCGTGATGCGTGCAACGCGCGCCATCTGGCCTTCATACGGACCGAAATCAACGCCGGCGAAAGCGCCGTTCGTCGGTTTGCCCCTGGGCGCGTTGGCGATGAGCTGCGGCGTGTTGTCGTCGATGAGGTCCGCCAGCGACTGCCCGATGTTCAGGCGGTTGGCGGTGTAGACCGGGTAGTACGCCAGTTGAATATTCAGATTCCACCACATGCCCGGCCAGATCGAATTGCGATACCACGGGCCCATCAGATCCATCGCCGGCTTGCCGTCGCGCGTCGCCGCCCCAAGTTTGTACATCTGAATCCAGTAAAAGCTCTCGAGCCGCGTATCGGGAATGCTCACGAAGCTCTGAGCCAGATAGTCGTGCCACCACCGTCGATGATCCTCGACAAGCTCGTCGAAATTGACGCGCTCGGCCCGCGCGATCGCGTCCGTCGCTTCGTCGATGCTCGACGCCTGCGTGTTGTAGCCGATGGCGATGTAGATGCGATGCAGGTTGCCGCTCGCCGCGAGGGTCTTCCATGCGGTCGTATAGTCGCCGCCGGCGAGCATGGGCTGGCGCGATAATTGAATGGCACCGCGCGTCGAGAGTTCGGCCGGGGGATTGGCGGGGTACTTGTCCTGCGGGCGCCGGCGGCCGTAGCCCTCGGGCTTCGATCGATACACGCGCGGCGATTCGGAGATGGCCGGCACGTAATCCCATCGACAATCGCGCTCGCCCTGGTCGGGTTCGAATTCGACGACCATGACATCCCGCTGCGACGGGATGAACGCACGCCATCTGATCTCACCGCGATCAGTGATGAGCCGGCCCCGGGCTTCGGCGTTCCACAGGTCCAACCGCATGTCGCCGCCGGTGATCTTGCCGACCGGCGTGATCAGGAAATGCCCGATCGGCAGTCGCGCGTGATCCGTCAGCGGATCGCTGCCCTTGCGATGATCGAGGATATCGCTGCGGCCCAAGTCCAGTCGCAGCGCATCGGTTTCCTCCGGTCGGTAGTCGAAACCAAAGATGCTCCCGCCGGGCGGCTTGGAGGGCTGATAGATCATCAATCCCAACAGCCCGTTGCCCAGAAAGGCACCCTGTTCCCATTTGCTCGGCAGTTCGTCCCACACCAGGTCATGCCGCGACATGAACGTCGGCCAGTCGATGGCATCGCGAATATCAGCCGCCGATACGCCGGCCGTCGACCACATGACCATCACGCAAAGCGCGACAGCTTCTAATTTCCGGCGCAAACGCACTTTGTTGCTCCGTCAAGAATCATGGCGTCGGGTCGAACCGTTGAACCCTAGCGTAATGCCCGGCGGATGCAACTACAATGGTCGCGGGTGATCGCGCCCATTCCCGGAGACGCTGATCCATGAACAAATCCGCCCTCCATCAAATCGTCGCGGCGTTGCGCCCGATGTTTGATCGGGCCGTGTTGATCGCGGTCGGGTCGGCGCTCACGACCGTCGCGCTCGCGGGGGACTTGCCTACACCGCAGGAATACGGCGCGAACTGGCCGCGTTTTCGCGGGCCCGACGGCAGCGGGGTCTACGCGCCCGGCGACATCCCTGTGACATGCGATCCGGCGACAGGACGGAATGTCGCATGGATCACCCAAGTGCCGATCAGCGGATTCAGTTCGCCCATCGTATGGGGCGATCGGCTGTTCGTTTCCGGCGGCGACGAATCGCAGTGCGCGGTCATGTGTCTGGATACGCGATCGGGCGCCGTGTCATGGCGCAGCGCCGTGCCGAAGATTGTCGGCGACGCCGCCGAGCCGGAAAAGGCGCCGGACGAGTCGGGCATGGCGGCGGCGACGACAGCGACGGATGGGCTTCGCGTGTATGCGATGTTCGCCAACGGGGTTCTGGCGGCGTTCGATCTGTCGGGCAAGGTCGTCTGGTCCAAGCGCGTGGCCGTTCCGAAGAATCCATATGGGTTCGCCACGTCGCTCGTGACCTGGCGGGACCGCGTCATCGTTCAATTCGATCAGGGCGATCCGGATGATCAGCTCAGCAAGCTTTACGCCTTCGACGGCGCGACCGGCACGGTCGTTTGGCAACAGCCCCGGCCCGTCGGCACCTCGTGGGCCACGCCGATTGTCTTCGACGCCGCGGGAAAGTCGCAGATCGTCACGCTGGGCGTGCCGTGGGTCATTTCATATGCATCGTCGGACGGGTCGGAAATCTGGCGCGCCGACTGTCTCGACGGCGAAGTCACGCCCTCTCCGATCTTCCGCGGCGGGATGCTCTTCGTCGTCAGCCCGACGGTCAAGCTTCAGGCCATCCGCCCGGACGGACAGGGCGATGTGACGGGGACGCACCTGGGCTGGGAGGCGGAGGACAACATCCCCGATGTGAGCAGTCCCGTCAGCGATGGTCAATGCGTCTTTGTCGTCAATACGCCGGGCATATTGACGTGCTATGACGCGAAGACCGGCCGCAAACATTGGGAACACGATCTGGGCGACGCGTGCAAAGCGTCGCCGAGCATTGCGGGCAATAAGCTCTACGTCGTCACGATGCACGGGGCGCTGATGGTTGTCGAGGCCGCGCCGCAGTTCAAAGAGCTCGGGCGGTCGACGCTTGGCGAAGAAGTCTTCGCCAGCCCGGCCTTCGCGCAGAGCCGGATGTTCGTGCGCGGGGTGCATCATCTGATCTGCATCGAAGCGGCCGCGCACGAGCCGGTCAAGCCATGAAAATGCGTCTTCTGATTGACGTTCCGAGGCGGAAGTCCGCCGCTTTTCTTACCGGCCCGCGCTGACCGAATCGGTCATCGCCTTGGCGCCTTTCTGCACCGCCCACAGATAATTCTGCGACCCGATGAAGAGCGAGCCGTTGGCTGTGACGGGTGTGGCGTACGGCGCGGAGCCGAGGGCGATTTCCGAAAGCACTTTCATCTCTCTGTCCGCCTTGAGAACGATGAGCATTTTGGAAGTATTGACGAACACCTTGCCGTCGGCGACAAGCGGCGTGCTCCACGTCTCCGCGTGCGCGTCGTACACCCAGTAGGGCTTGCCGGTTTCGACGTCAAGACAATGAATGTGACCAGCCAGGTCGGCGGCGTACAGCAGACCGTCGCTGATGGCGACGCTGGAGATGCTGCGCTCCAGCGCGTCATAGGTCCAGACGCAGCCGGTGTGCGTGATGTCGCCGGTCTTGGCGGCGTCGATGCAATGCAGGAGGCCGCGGCCTCGCCCGTGCGACGGGTCCTGTCCGATCGTGCAGTAGACGCGTCCGTCATGAAACACGGGCGACGCGATGATTTCGCTGGGTCCGAGGAATCTGCCGTCATCCCGGTTCGTGGTGTACTTCTTGCGCTTGTCCCCGATGTAGTAGTTGAAGGGCTTGCCGTCGCCGAGCGGATCGCGGTACGACGGCGGATCGCAATCGTAGGACCAGACCTTTTTGAAATGGATCGGCTCCGAAGGCACATCTTCGAGCGCTTCAAAGGCGTAACAGATTCCGTCCGCCCCGCCGAAGAAAACAAGCTTCCTGCCGTTCACCACCCCGATCGTCGGCGGCGACCAGAGGCAATGCCACATCCGATGCCCCAAATCCTCCGTATCGGTGGCGAGCAGTTTGCCTGTGACCGCATCGAGCGCGATGAAGCTCGGCGCATCGGGGCGGAGGCAGAATGTATGGTCATGATTGACGCCGTTGGCGGAAACGGTGTACAGGATGCGTCCGTCGACGAGCACCGAGCACGCCGCCACATCGTGCGGGCACACGCCCAGTTGATCCACCAGATCGTATTTCCAGACGATGTCGCCATCGGACTTATCCAGCGGGACGGGCGGCTTGTGGGCGCCGGCGATGTAGTGGGCTTCGTCGGTGAACGGCCCGTCGTTGCCGTTGGCCTGTCCTTGCACGTCCAGGCAAAGAATCTCGCAGGCGCTGGTCATCACGTAGGCGCGATCACCGACGACGGTCGGCGATGAACAGACGCCCAGGTTCTGCTGACCGTAGTGCGCATTGTCGGGCAGCAGGTCCTTGGGTCTCACCGGCACCGGCAATCGCCAGAGCGTGCGCCCGGTCATTTCGTCAAGGCACCACACCATGCCGCCGCGCGTGCGCTTCAGGCGCGGGTCGTCCTGCAGACTCGCATCGTCCGTCCCGACGAACACCCGGCCGCCGGCCACCGACGGATTTCCGCACATGTGCGTGCCGAGGCGAACGACCCAGCGCACATTCTCCGTCGTGCCCGGTTCCATCCCCTGACCCGTCGGCGACTTCTCGCCCGGCTTGAACGTCTGCGGCAGCCCCGTCTCGCTCGACACCATGTTCCGCCCCAGGTCGAGTCCGCCCCACCCCGGCCAGTCGCCCGCTTCAAGTATCGCCCAGGGGATCAACACAAAGCCGACCGTCGCGCAAAGGAGTGATCTGCCCATGTTCGCCTTCGACTTCAATGAGGAACAGGTCCGAACGGAACCGCCGCCGCTTGCACGTGTCATCATATCTTCCGACGCGATGCCGTTCACGCCCGCCCGCACGATCAGACCGAGGCGGTTCAACGCTGATCGGGCCAGGGGATGGGCTTTTGCGTCGAAGAGTCGATGGGCATGTCCGCGCCGACGGAGCGGAGATATTTGCCGAGCTTGCCGGCGAGTTGGGCGACGATCTGCGGGTTCTGCGAGGCGACATCGTGGGCTTCGCCGATGTCGCTGGTGAGGTTGAAAAGCTCGATGACGCGATTGGTGTGATGATAGATGAGTTTCCATGGCCCGACACGGATCGCGCTGAAGGGCGGATCGACGTAGTTGTGCGGGAAGTGCCAGTAGAGCGGGCGCGTGTCGGCGCCGGGCATGGTCTCGCTGCGGAGCAGAGGAACGAAGCTCAGGCCGTCGACACGGGGTTTGGCGGCGTCGGGGATCGGGACGTGCGCCATGTCGAGGAACGTGGGGAAGAGGTCTTCGATCATGACGTACTGCTCGCATTTCGATGCGGGTTTCGTCACGCCGGGCCAGCGGACGATGAGCGGGACGCGCGAGCCGCCTTCGTAGGGATCGAGCTTGTGCCCGCGCAGGGGCTTGGGGCCGGGCAAGGCGCCCATCGTGCCGTTGTCGCTCATGAACACGACGATGGTGTTGTCCGCGATGCCCAGCTTGTCGAGATGCGCGAGCACGTCGCCGAGCGATTGGTCCATGCCTTCGATCATCGACGCGTAATCGGCCTGTGAGCCCTTGAGGCCCGCGGCACGATACTTCTCGACGAAGCGACGATCCGCTTCGATCGGCGCGTGCACGGCGTAATGCGCCAGATACAGATAGAACGGCTTGTGATCGGCGACCGCCTTGTCCATCGCGGCCAGGGCTTCGATCGTCAGCGCTTCGGTGAGGTTGATGTCCTTGCCGTGATATTTGTCGAGGCCGGGCACATCCCAGATCCGATCGCCCTTGCGCCACGCGGCGCTGAAGTCATGCAGCCCGTCATAACTGCCGGGCCCGCCGGCGGCGTGACCGGCGATGTTGACGTCGAATCCGAGATTCAAGGGATCCGCCCCGGGCGTGCCCTCCGCGCCCCAGTGCGCTTTGCCGGCATGAATCGTGCGGTAGCCCGCCTCGCGCAGCAGTTGCGGAAGCGTCACCGCCGCGTACGTCAACGGCGTCGTCGGTCCGCCGACCGGGGCGAGCCCGTTGCGGTTCCACTGCGGCAGTTCGATGCCCTTGAGCGAACGATCCGGCGAAAGGTTCTCGCGCAGCGTCCAGTTCGTCACCCGATGACGCGCCGCGTTCGCCCCCGTCATCAGCGAGACGCGCGACGGCGAACACAGCGAGCACGCATACGCCTGCGTGAACATCATCCCCCCGTCCGCGAGCGTCTGCATGTTCGGCGTGCGGTAGCGATCGTTCAACTCGGTCCGCTCTTTGTAGAACGCCACCGACGTGTCCTGCCAGCCCATGTCATCGACGAAGAAGAACACGATATTGGGCTGACGCGGCGGCGCATCGATAGGCGCCTCGGCGGCGCGGAGGATGCTCGACGTGAGAAGACACAGCAATGCAGCCGCAAGATGACGCATCAGGCAATTCCCGCTTTGGTCAGTAGTACATGGGTGAGCCGATGGCGCGGTCGACCCAGCCGTCGGGATACGTGGCGACGTTGAACATTTTCTGCGTCTTGATCTGGCCCGCGTCTTTCCATCGCACGCTGCCGTCGCCGAACGATTGATTGAGGCCGGTGATCGAGGGAGGCGCGTATTCTTCGAGGCCGCCGGCGGTATTGTTGGGATGGTAGCTCCACGCCCAGCCCTCGCGGCCGTGGTTGTAGCGGAACAGGCCGGTGCTGGTGTTGGGCATGAGCACATCGCTGGTGAGCAATTGCGCCGAGCCGCCGCCGCGCGAATCGCACAGTTGCCGCTCAGCACCATTGTGATATTCCGCGGGGCTCCAGCGATCGACGCCGGCGAAATAGGCGTAGGACAACTGCGTGAAGTGATAGCCGTCGGTCAGATGGGTGACCCAGTGCGTCGCGGCCAGCTCCCGATAAAAGTCACGATCGACGGAAGGGCAGATCAGCACGCCGCGCGGAACCTTGTTGGGGATGTCGAAGCCGCTCAAATACGGTTGAATGCGATGCACGGACCACTCGCCGGTGTCGTCGGTCTGGATGGTGTTGATGTATTCGGGATTGCGGCCGGTGGCGGCGTTGGGCGTTTTGCGCGTGATCATCATGATGCCACGATTGTTGAGGCCGTAGCTGATCGCGCCAACGGCGATCTGTCTCTGATTTGCGGCGCAGACGGCAAGCCGAGCGGTGATGCGCGCCTGTTTGAGCGAAGGCAGAAGGATCGCGATGAGCAGCGCGATGATGGTGACGACGACGAGCAATTCGATCAGTGTGAAACCATGTCGGCGCATGGGACGTTCCACGGGGAAGCCCACGGCGGCATGCCGCGGGCCTCGGGGTTAATGATGACGGCGGCGCTTGGCTGTGGTCAGGGCGAGCAGCGCAAGCCCCCCGGGCAGCGCGGCGGGGGCGGGGATCACGATGACGCCGGCGAGGACGCCGACTTCGGTAGGCGTCAGGACACCGGTGTAGATGCGGGCGTCGTCGAGCAGGCCATCGAAGCTTTGCCCGGTGGTGCCGGTGCCCGGGCCGCCCAGACGTGCGGCGGTCTGAGCCGTGTTGATGGCGACGGGCGTGTTGGGCATCGTGCCGGTGGCGATGACCGCGCCGTTGCGATAGAGGAGGGTCTGGCCGGTCGTGCCGTCGAAGGTGACGGCGAAATGGATCCAGACATCCAGCGGCTCGGCGGCCGTATCGTCGAGAATGACGGTGTCGCCGCTGTCGTCACGCGAGATGAAACCGATTTTGCCGGCCAGCGCATGACTCGACTCATAGAGGCGCAGCAGATAATTGTGCTCGAACGGCGAGGCGACCTGATAGACGCCGAAGAGTTCCGCGGCCCCGGAGCCGGCGGGAACAAAATCGACATTGACCCAGATGGAGAGACTGAAACTGCCGTTGATCTGTAGTTCGCTGATGGGCGAGAGGTTCACGTAGTCGCCGGCCCCGTTGGTCCCGCCGTCGAAGTTGAGCGAACGGGTCGATCCGCTGGGCACGGGAGCGACGTTCGTGGACCAGTTGGGCGTATTGACGAAGACGCCGTTCTGAGGGGTGCCGGCGGAATCACCGACGGTGGTGCCGGCGCCTTCGTCCATCTTGTAATGGGCCAGCAGCGTGGCGGCGGGCGCGGCGGGAGCGCCGAACATCAGCGCACAGGCGGCCAGGATGAACAAGCGTTGCCTCTTCATGGGGTCTCTCCTTGGTTCAGCGAATACAGGTTTTGAAAGTGATGGATCAGTTCGTTCAATTCATCGTCGTTCAAGGCGCGGCTGAAGTGCAGCAGTTCCGCGAGGTCGCCATCGAACGGCGCGGCGCCCGTGGGGTGGGACCCGATGAACGCGGCGACAGTGTCCGGGAATGTGACGTCGGGAAGGGCAGCGACCTGCGTTTGGCCGGCGGCGCACAGCTTGAGCGTGCGGGTCTGATCATCGATGACGAGCGCGAGGAGCATCGGGGCGTCGGGGCGATCGAGCGGAAGCGAAACGCTCCGGAGATTCTTTTGCCCATCCCAGATACGAGCGACGGCGTTGAGGCCGATCTGTAGAGCAACCGTGGGCGGGCCGTTGCTGTTCCAGATCATGGTCTGTGCGACTTGGGGATGACGATTCTGCAGGACGGCGAGAATCGTCTGGCTGCGCGATTGGCGGAAGGGCTCTGTGGAGAGGGCGGACCCGTCGGCGTTGAATCGCACGGCGGGCCGCGCGGCGATCGCGGCGGCGGCAAAGCGCGGAGCGACGGACGGAGGCGCGGCGAACGCGGGGGGTTGCCCGGACGCGGCGCGATTGTTCCATCGCACGACCCGGCCCCCGGCGTCGGTCTCAACGCCATGCTCGGCGCTGAGCCAAAGCGTCAGCCCGGCCTGCACGGGAAGACCCGGGGTGGTGGTGACGCGGGCCACGACGCCCTGATGGAGCTGCGCGGTCTGACCGGCGATGAGGACGGTTGCGTCGGTCTTCGTTTTGAGGCGAACGGAACCCTCGATCACCCGAATCGCAGCTCCATCCAGGGCGTCGATCTTCACGCTGAATCGTGTGCCCAGATCGACGATGCGGGCGCCGCCGGGAAGATCGACGGCGAACCCTCGCGCCTCGGGGCGAACGTAGGCCTCAAGCCGCCCCGCGGTGAGCTTGCCGCTGTTGTTGCCCGTCATTTCAAACTCGCACGGGCCGGTCAGATCGACGACCGCCGATGATTTGAACATGATCTGAGCCGTCCCCGACACGAGCCGGATCGGCCCGGCCTCCAGCGCGCCGCCGAGCTCCAGTTGGTCGAAATCATCGGCAAATACCGCATTTTCCGTATTGGTCAATAGCGCCACGCCACGCTTCGGACCCGCCGGCCCGGCCGCGCGATCCGATCCGCCCGTCGGCGGCCGCACGGTGAACCAAAGACTCATCAATATCGCCAGCGCCGCCGCCAAACCCGCCGCATATCGCCAGTTGAACTTCGACCGCGCCGGCGTCGCCGTGACCGTATGTATCGAATGCGCCCGGATGCGGCCGACCGAACGCAGACGGCAGTGAATCATGACAAACGTGCGATAAAGCATCATCGCCTGCGCATCCGTCATCAGCACGCGCTCAAGCCGCTCGAGCGTCGGCGCATCCGCTGTGCCATCAACCGCGGCCGCGATGTCGCGCAGCAGTTCCGAGGGCGTCGGCGTCCCGATCTTTTCAGATTCGTGACTCACGGGTTGGCCTCCCGGATGCGGCGCTGAACGCAGTCGAGCAGTTGCGTGCGGATGCGATGAATCGCCTTGCGGATCGACCGCAGCGAGCGATCGGACTCGGCGGCGAGGTCCGCGGCCGTGGCCTGCGTCGAGTAGAACGCCTGGATCAATTTCATGTCCGGCTCGCGCAGCCCGTTCAAGCATTTCTGCAGCGCCGCCCAGCGATGATCCAACTCCTCGCTGTGCGACTCCTCGAATCGCGCGATCTGAGCCACCAGCCCGTCGCCGAATACATGACGATCCCGCTGCTGCGATCGGCGGAAGTTCCGCACCTGGTTGAACGCGATCCCGTTGGCCCATCGGACAAAGTCGCGCGAGCGGTCGAACTGATCGAACTCGCGCCAGAGCACCTCGCTCGTCCGCTGAAAAATATCCTCCGCATCGTCGAACCGATGCACCATCGAAAAGATGAAACTGAAAATGCGATCGCGATCGCGCGAAAAGAGCGAAACGAAATCCGCCCGCGGGTCGGGATCGTGCGGCTTGTCGGTGCGGTCAGGCATGCGAACCAATTTTCCATCTCGGCGCAAAGACGCTTACCAGAGTATGGTCCGCCCACGCCCTGATTGCCCCCACAGAATTCGAAAATCATGTATTGAGCAATGCGGGCTGTGCGTCGTAAAGCATTTTATGGAAGGTGTTTGTGCGCTGCAAAATCAGCCCGGCTTCCGGAGAATCCGCTTGCCGTGACCGAGCGTGCCGATGAACTTTCCGTCTCTCGCCGACGCCTTGCCCCGCACGCTCACGAAGCTCGGCCGACCCGTCAGTTCGTACCCCTCGAACCCGTCATAATCCGTCGCCATCAGGTGGTCTTTGGCCCTGATCTTCCCGCGATAATTCGGATCCCACACCACGATGTCCGCATCCGCCCCGAGTTGGATCACGCCTTTGCGCGGATAAAGCCCGAAGCGCTTCGCCGCCGCGGTGGCGCCGACTTGGACAAAGCGCTCCATGTCGATCCGCCCGGTGCTCACGCCGTGCGCCCACAACAGCGTCATGCGATGCTCGACCGACGGAATCCCGTTGGGGATCTTCGTAAAGTCGCTCGCCGGCGGCTTGCCCATTTCCTTCTGCTTGGCGAAATCGAAGGGCGCATGATCCGTCGCCACCGTCGCAATCGTCCCGTTCGCCAGCGCGTGCCAGAGATACGCCTGATGCTCCTTGGCGCGGATCGGCGGGCTCATCACATATTTGGCCCCTTCGAAATTCGGCCGCTCGGCGAACGTACTGTCCATCGTCAGGTAGGGAATCACCGTCTCGATCTGCACATCGACGCCGCGCGCGCGGAAGGGCAGCGCCGCTTCGATGGCGTCGCGGCAGGAGGTGTGCACGATGTACCCCGCCGCGCCGGTCATCTCAAGGAACGTGCAGAAGTGATGCACGCCCTCCGCCTCGACGCGCACCGGGCGCGACGGCTCGTGCCACTCGGGTCCGGTCTTCCCCTCGGCCAGCAATTTCGCCTGAAGCTTCGCCACCAGTTCCGCGTTCTCGCAGTGCGCCGTGACCACGACGCCCAATTCCTTCGCCAACCGCAGTGTGTCGTACAGTTCGTGATCCTCGACGCCGAACGCGCCCTTGTACGCGAGAAACACCTTGAACGAAGTCACGCCCGCCTCGACGATCTTGCGAAGCTGCTGCTCCACGCCGGCGTCGAAGCGCGTCACGCCCATGTGAAACGTCCAGTCGCAGGCCGACAGCCCGCGCGCCTTCGAGTCCCATAGTTCAAACGCCTCCGCCGGTTCCTCCGAGCGGGAGGGACAGATCATCTCGATCAGCGTGGTCGTCCCCCCGACGATCGCGGCGCGCGAGGCGGAGTCATAGGTGTCCTTGGCGTACGTGCCCATGAACGGCAGGTAGATATGCACGTGCGGGTCGATAAATCCCGGGAAAACAAGCTTGCCCGTCGCGTCGATGACCTCGTCCGCCTTGACGGACGCCGGGTCGATCGACGATGCGATGCGCGTGATCGTCTCGCCCTCGGCGTAAATATCCGCGGTGAACCGGCTGTCCGCATTGACGATCGTTCCGCCACGAATCAAAAGCGACATGCATGAGTCTCCAGTTTAGCGAGGCCGCTCCTCGCCGTGAGCTTGCCGAACGGGCGGCCTGTTCCTCATCCTCCGACAAGATCCTCCGTCTGCTTCACGAAATCATCGCCGTCCCACTTGTTGTCCACCGTGATCCCCGCCTTGCGGGCGATACGCGCCTGCGCCGCCGCCTTCGCCTGCGCCTGCATGCGGACCAGCTCGGCGTGCGTCGTGAAGTACGGCAGCGCCCGGCCCTTGAAGTCGGCGATCGTGTTGAAATGATGCTTGTCCATGAACCTGAGAAGCTGCTCGCTCATCTTTTTGACCATGTCGTACCCGTATTTCATCACGCCCGTGCAGACCTGCACCGTGTCCGCGCCGAGCAGGATGAACTGGGCCGCGTCCTCGCCGGTTTCGATCCCGCCGATCCCGCTGATGCTGCGTATGCCGCCGAACTCATCGCGAATCAGCGCGGCGATCTCCATCACCATGCGCAGCGCGATCGGCCGCACCGCGATCGACGAGTATCCGCCCGGCGTCGTGTACCCCTCGACCGTCGGCATCGGCCGCAGTGTCTCCAGATCGACGCCCATCACGCAACGGATCGTGTTGATCGCGCTGATGCCGGTCGCGCCGCTCTTGAGCGCCGCGCGCGACGGGGTCTCGATGCGCGTGACATTCGGCGTCATCTTCGCCCATACCGGAACTTTCGCCGCCGACATGACCCAGCCCGTCACTTCCTCGAGAATCTCGGGGTTTTCGCCCATCGCCGCGCCCATCTTCCGTTCCGGCAAGCCGTGCGGACACGAAAAATTCAGCTCCAGCGCATCGACCCCCGCCTCCTGCGATCGCTCGACAATCTCGATCCACGCATCGCGGTTGTACTCCTCCATGATCGACGCCACCAGTACGCCGCCTGGCCACTCGTTCTTGATCATCTTGAAGTCGTCGATCCACTGTTTGAACGGCGTGGTGGCGATCAGCTCGATGTTCTCCCATCCGTAAATCTCCTTCGCATCCGTCGAGAGCCGGGCGTAGCGCGGCGCGACGTTGATGACCTTCGACGCATCGAGCGAGACGGTCTTGGCGATGACGCCGCCCCAACCTTCCTTAAACGCTTTGCCGACGACGTTGCGGTTCGTCCCCGGCGGGCCGGAGCCGATCACGAAAGGGTTGGCGAACTTGAGGCCGTCGACGGTGGTGGCGAGCGTGGGCATATCTCTTTCCTTGTCAGTCGAGGTCGATCTTACGACATTTTGGCTTGAATCTCATCGAGACATTCATCGACGACCGCGAGGAGAAATTCCGCGTCGTCCCTGGTAATGCACATCGGCGGCTTGATGCGCATGGTGTTGCCGAACAGGCCGCCCTTGCCGAGAATCAGCCCGCGGTGCTTGGCCATCTCCATCAGCTCCGCCGCCTCGGCCTTCGCCGGTTCGCGCGATTTGCGATCCTTGACGAGTTCCATGCCGAGCATCAGCCCCAGCCCGCGCACCTCGCCGATGATCGAATGCTTGCCCATCAGGTCGATGAGTCCGGCCTTGAGGAAACCGCCGATTTTCCGGGCGTTTTCCTGGATGTGCTCCGCGTCGATGACCTCGATCGTCGCCAGTCCCGCCGCCATCGAGATGGGGTTCCCGCCGTACGTGTTGAAGTGCACGCGCCGCGTCATCGTCTTGGCCACATCGCTGCGCGTCGTGACGGCGGCGAGCGGCGCGCCGTTGCCGATGCCCTTGGCCATCGTGACCACATCCGGCTTGACGCCGAAGTATTGATGCGACCAGTACTGATCGCCCGTCCGCGCGAATCCGCCCTGCACTTCGTCGGCGATGCAAAGTCCGCCGTGCTGGCGGACGATGTCGTACACCACGCTGAAAAACTCGCGCGGCGGAACAATCGTGCCGCCGACGCCCTGAATCGGCTCGCCGATGAAACACGCGACTTCCCCGCTGGTCTGGTACTGAATGACATTCTTGACGTCCTTCGCGCACTTGAGGTCGCAGCTCGGATACGTCAGACCGTACGGACAGCGGTAGCAGTAGCCCGGATGCGTGTGATGGATATTCGTCGCGGGGTTCGACTTGAAGCGCCAGGTGCCGTGCGCCGTCAGCCCCATCGGCGTCGTCGTCCCGCCGTGGTATCCGTTGCGCAGCGCGATGACATCGGTATTGCCCGTGAATTCGCGCGACATGAGCACGGCGATCTCGTTGGCTTCGGAACCCGAGTTCGTGAAATACGTCTTGTCGAGCGGCGCGCCCTTCGCATCGGTGGGCATCTTCGACGCGAGCTTCTGCGCGAACTGCGCGATCGTCGGATGCAGGTAAATCGTCGTCGTGTGCTGCAACTTCCCGGCCTGTTCCTGAATCGCCGCGGCGACTTTCGGGTGACAATGACCGACGCTGACGGTGACGATGCCCGCGAATGCATCAAGGTATCGCTTGCCCGTTTCGTCCCATACGTACTGCATCTTCCCCTCGACGATCATCAACGGATCGCGGTAGTACGTCAGCACGCCGGGGTTGACGTACTGGTGACGCAGGGCGATGACCTCATCGCGGCTCGGGCCGGTGTAGGGCGAAGGCGTGTGCGAACATTGGGGAAGCGCGATGGTGCGGGCGGTGTGTGTGGGGTTCATGTCATGTAGCTCCATCAAGCGGAGGGTGCGGCGTCGATGTCGTCGGCCTCGGGAATCATAGTGCTCGGATGATCGACGAGGCCGCGCTCCTGCGGCGTGCCGGGAATGACGTTATCGAGAATGATGCCAAGGATCGCCGCGACGGCCATGCCGGTCGTGCCCACGGCGTTGATCACGTCGGCGAGCGTCGTGCGCCAAGTCGCTGCGTCAGCGATTCCGCCGGTGAGCATCTGCTTCACCGCTTCCGACCCGCCGTTGTCGAAGTAGTAGGGCACGCTGATGCCCATGAACAGGGCGAACCCGCCGATGAACAGGTTGCGATCGGAGTTGAGGTCGGCCCGGGCGAACTGGCGGACGCCCACGGCGGCGATCAGGCCGAATAGGGCGCAGTAGAGCCCGCCGACGACGGGCATCGGAATCGCCGCCGCCAGAGCGCCGAATTTGCCGAAAATACCGAGGAAAATGAGAATGATCGCTCCGATCTGCACCACGTAGCGCGAGCCGACGCGCGTCAGTCCGATCAACCCGACGTTCTCCGAATAGCTCGTCGAACTGAACCCGCCGAACACGCCCGTCAGCGCACAGCCGATGCCCTCGGCCCCAATGCCCATCGAAATCTCGCGCGGCGACGGATTGCCCGCGCCCGCCATCTGCTTGCACGCATGGTAGTCCCCGAAGCTCTCGATCATCGACGCCAGATACCCCGGCAGCACGGCGGCGAAGAAGCCGACCGTGAACTTGGGCAGCCCCCATGGGAAAAACACGCCCGTCGTGCGCATCCATTCCGCGTGTTCGAACGCCGAGAGGTCCGGCCGGGCGGGATGATCCGGGCCGTACACGCCGACCGCCGCGAGCACGGCGCAGATGAGCATCGACCCGGCGATGGCCAGCAGCATGGGGAACATGCGGCAGATGACGCTTTTTCGCGCGAGGATGAACGAGAAGAGCACGATGAGGACGATCGTCTGAATCGAGGTGGGCCAGTGTTTGGCGGCGATAGGCGCGCCGACCTGATAGAGCGCCAGACCGATGAGCATGATCACCGGGCCGACGACAACGGGCGAGAGGACTTTGCGGATCAGACCCATGAGTCCGCTGAAGCCGACGAGGGTTTCGAGGGCCGCGCCGCCGATGACGGCGCCGGCGATGTAGGGCATGGCGGCGCCGGGCGCGGCGGTCGGGTTCTGATCGTGAACGATGGCGATGATGGCGATGAACGCGGAGAGGAACGAGAAGCTCACGCCCTGAATGATCGGCAGGCGCGAGCCGAACGTGGACTGTATGAACGTGGCGATGCCCGAACAGAGCATCACCGACGAAATGAGCAGTGCGATCCCGCTGGTGTCGAGGCCCATCTTCGGACCCAAGAGCAGCGGGACCGACACGGTCGAACCGAACATGGTCAAGACATGTTGGAGCCCCAGCACGGTCGCGCGGCCGAGCGGGGGCTTGTCTTCGAGTCCGTAAAGCATGTTCGATGCGTCAGCCATGATTCATCGTCTCAACCACCAAGACACCAAGGTCACCAAGGAAGACATTTTTCAGCATTTTCAAGGTAGTTTCCTTGGTGTTCTGGGTGTCTTGGTGGTTCAATCTTCGGGTGTTCTCATGTGACAACCGCCGCCGGACTCGACGGCTTGTTTCGTGCATCACGGGCCGATTAAAGGGCGGTGATGGCCGAGTACGTCTCGGGGCGACGGTCGCGGAAAAATTGCCAGGTGTTCCGCACTTCGCGGATCATGTCGAAATCCATGTCGGCGATGACGATGTCATCCTCGGTGCGCTTGCTCGACTGGGCGATGAACTGTCCGCGTGGATCGCAGAAGTAGGACTGCCCGTAGAACTCGCCGATGCGCCACGGCTCCTCCCAGCCCGGCCGATTGATCGCGCCGACGAAATACTGATTCGCCACCGCATGCGCCGGCTGCTCGAGCTTCCAGAGATACTCGCTCAAACCGGCGACGGTCGCGCTGGGATTGAACACGATCTCCGCGCCGTTGAGGCCCAGACACCGCGCGCCATCGGGGAAGTGCCGGTCGTAGCAGATGTACACGCCGACTTTGCCGATGCGCGTGTTGAACACGGGATAGCCGAGATTGCCGGGACGGAAGTAGAACTTTTCCCAGAAGCCGGGGTTGCAATGCGGAATGTGAATCTTGCGGAACTTGCCCAGGTACGACCCGTCGGCGTCGATCACCGCGGCGGTGTTGTAATACACGCCCGGCAGCTCCTCTTCATACATGGGGACGACCATGACCATCTTGTGCTTCCTGGCCAGCTCCATCATGAGCTTCGTCGTCGGGCCGTCCGGCACCGGTTCGGTCAAGTGGTACCACTTGGTGTCCTGCTCGGCGCAGAAGTACGGGCCGTAGAACAGTTCCTGAAGGCAGCAGACTTGAGCGCCTTGTCCGGCGGCCTGGGCGATCATGTCGACGTGTTTGTCGATCATGGACTTTTTGATTTTTTCGATCGGCGACGTAGCGGGCTCGCTCAAAGTCGCCTGAATCAACGCTCCGCGGACCATTCGAGGCATGAGAAGACTCCAGCACAGCGTGCGAACAAACCCGCTGATTCATCGGCTAAGATGATCGGCCGGGTACAACTTGTCCACGATACCGCAACAGGTTCAGTTTGGCTACACAAATATCCGCTGAAAGGCCCGTGCATGACGATGACCGCCGCCGCCCAGACCGTGCCCGCGTTGATCGGGGGCAAGTGGATCGAGCTTAAATCCACGCGTTTTGTCGAGGTTTTCAACCCGTCGAGCGGGTCCGTCCTCGCCCGCACGCCGCTGGGTTCGACGGCGGACGCCGCCGCCGCCGTCAGCGCGGCGGCCGAGGCGCTGCCGGCCTGGAGCGAGACGCCGGCGGTCGACCGGGCCCGCGTCATGTTCGCCTACCGCGAACTGCTCAACCGTCATCACGATGAGCTGGCCCGGCTGGTCACGCGCGAGCATGGCAAGACGCACGCCGAAGCGGTCGCCGAAGTGCAGCGCGGCCTCGAAGTCGTCGAGTTCGCGTGCGGCGTGCCGAGTCTGCTGGCGGGCGACACATTCCCGAACCTGGCGGCGAATGTCGATGGCGAGACGAATCGTCATCCGGTCGGCGTGTGCGTCGGCATCACGCCGTACAACTTTCCGAATATGGTGCCGTTGTGGATGTTTCCGATCGCGCTGGTGTGCGGCAATACGTTCGTGCTCAAGCCGTCGGAGAAAGTGCCGCTCAGCGCGATCCGGCTCGGCGAACTGCTCATCGAAGCGGGGCTGCCGGCGGGTGTGTTCAACATCGTGCACGGCGACAAGGTCGTCGTTGACGCGCTCTTGTCGGACCCGCGCGTGGCCGCGGTGTCGTTCGTCGGTTCGACGGATATCGCGCGCTACATCTATGCCACCGCCGCGGCGCACGGCAAGCGCGTGCAGTCGGCGGGGGGCGCAAAGAATCATCTGATCATCATGCCCGATGCCGACCTCGATCAGTCGGTCAAAGCGCTGGCGGCGTCGGCGTTCGGGTGCGCCGGTCAGCGCTGCATGGCGGGGTCGGTCGCGCTGGCGGTCGGCGACGTCGGCGATGCGCTGGTGGATCAGTTGGTGGACTATTCGAGCCGCATGACGGTCGGCCCGACGGATGGGCACGACGAAACGGAGATGGGCCCGTTGATCAACGAGGCGCATCGGACGCGCGTCGCCGGTTATCTGGATACGGCCAAGTCGGAGGGGGCGTCGGTCCGGCTCGACGGGCGGGAAATCGCCGGGAAATTCGATGGTTTTGTGCTTGGACCCTGCGTTGTTGACGAGGTCACGCCGGACATGACACTGTGGCGGAACGAGATTTTCGGACCGGTGTTGTCGGTCGTGCGGGCTCAGACGCTTGACGACGCGCTGGCGATCGGCCGGGCGTGCCCGTTCGGCAACGGCGCGTCGATCTTCACACGTGACGGCTACGCGGCGCGTCAGTTCAAGCGGCACTTCAACGCGGGCATGATCGGCGTGAACATCGGCGTGCCGGCCCCGATGGCGTGGCTCCCGTTCACGGGTTGGAACGCGTCGTTCTTCGGCGACCTGCACGTGCAGGGAACCGAAGGCGTGCTGTTCTACACACGGCAGAAGATGACGCTCACACGCTGGTTCGCCTCGTCCGCCGAGTCGCATCACGACCCCGTCTGGCGCGGTAAGCGATAAGCCAACATGCAGCAACCGCGCAGCGTCCGGTCGGTAGGAACGCCCATGAAGACGCTCGCACTGATTTTGTCGCTGATGGCATTCGCCGGCCTCGCGCAGGCGGAGACAGTGGTGCACCAGCGGGGGACGAAGATACTCGACGGGCGCGGGCGCGAGCTGAACCTGCGCGGGGTGAACCTCGGCGGGTGGTTCGTCTGGGAAGGATGGATCTTCGGCAACGGCATTCTGCACACCGAAAGCACGATGCTCGCGCGGCTCCAGAAGCAGATCGGCAAAGGTGAAACCGACGCGTTCGAACAGCAGGTGTACGAGCATTTCATCACGGAGGCGGACATCCAGCGCATCTCCGCGGCGGGGTTCAACTGCGTGCGTGTGCCGCTGCATCATCGGCTTTTCGATTCGCCGCGCGGGTTTGAGCTGCTCGATCATCTGATGGACTGGTGCGAGAAACACCGGGTGTATGTCGTGCTTGATCTGCACGCGGCGCCGGGCGGGCAATCGGGTTTGTTCATGGCCGACCCCGCCGAGCCGCGCGATCGGCTTTGGGTCTCGCGCGAAAGTCAGGACAAGACCGTGGACCTGTGGCGGAAAATCGCGGGGCGGTACGGCAAGCGAAAGTACCTGGCGGGGTACGATCTGCTCAACGAGCCGGCCCCGCCGTCGGGCGAGGCGCTGGCGGCTTTGTATCAGCGGATCATCGAAGCGATTCGCGCCGTCGATGCGGATCACATGATCATCCTCGAAGGCGCGAAATTCTCGACGGACTTTTCGATGTTCGACAAGCCACCCTGTAAGAACTTGGCGATGAGCTTCCACATGTACACATGGTTCGGCGACGATCGGGCGAAGAAGATCGGCGAGTACGTCGATCTGGCGCGCCGGCTCGATGTGCCGCTCTGGTGCGGCGAGTTCGGGGAGAACACGGTCGAGATGATCCGCTCGACGGTCGATCTGTATGCGGTCGAGCCGGTGATCAACGGGTGGGTGTATTGGACATGGAAGAAAGCGCCGAATCATTTCCCGGGGACGCTCGTCGTGAAGATGGACCCGAACTGGAAGGCGGTGATCGATTGGCTGAGCAGCCCGCTGGGTTTGAATCCGCCGGACGCGGCGACGATCCGCGCGGGGATGAAGGCGTTCATCGAGGCGATCGATGCGAGCAAGTGCGAGGAGAATGCGAAGATGATCCGGGCGGTGCTGCCGGGGCACTAGAGCGGGCGGTTCAGTCGATGTTGTTCGTGGCGATCGTCGTGCTCTTGAGGCGGATTTTGTGCGTCTTGCCTTCGCGATCGATGGTGAACGCCCCGCCCCACACGCCGGCGTACGGCCCTGTGTCCCACTTGACCGTCTGGCTCGCCGCGTCGAACGAATACGTCCCCTCGCCCTGAAGTTTGTCGCCCGGGAGGAACGCCTTGTACTTCCCGCTGGCTAGCTCAAACGACCCGAGAAACAGCGGCGGTTTCCCGACGGCTCCGTAGCTCATGATCCGATACTTCCCATCGCGCGGCCCGGTCGCCGCCGCCGCATCGTCGGCCGCGCGGACGCACAGCACGGTCCACACGAACATCACCACCGCAACGATCATCGCACGACGATTCATGAGGTCTTCTCCATGGATGAAGGCGTTCCCGACACGCCCGCGGATTCTACCATGCCCGGCGCGCCGCGGGTGATCGAGTTCAAACGCGCCATGGATTGAACATGTAGCGCACGGCGGTGAACGTAGATGCTGCCGACAAAACCAATGCTGTAGACGGCGAGCATGACGGCGATGACTTTGGGTGATCGGGCGATCTGAAGGTTTTGCTGGGTGAACGAGACGATGTACAAGGCGATGGCATTGTTGCAGAAGTGGCCGATCATTGATGGGTAGATGGATTGCGTTGCGAGTGTTGTATATCCGAGCCAGAGCCCGATCGGTATTACGAATGGAATCTTTGATGGATTCAAATGTGCGCAGGCGAAGAGTATTGCTGAGAGGGCGATCGCAGCAGGCGCGGACATTCTGCAGGCGAGCCATCGTGTCGCCAGACCTCTGAAGAGCAACTCCTCGCACATTCCGGGTATCAGCGACGCGATCAAGAATATGCCCACTACTTCCATCCCAGCCGATTCCTGAAGTGACAAGCCGAGCAGACGTTCGACCGGGTCTTCGCTACCCATGCTCATGCGCGCGATGACCATCAGTAGCGATACGAATAACGTGCCCATGATCCAAAGCGGCCAGGTCGCCGCCGAGAGCCGGCCGGGCACGAATCCCAATGCGGATGTGAGTTGACGCGGGCGCGGCAATCGCCACGCCGCAAGTATCGCCGCCACGAACATCGTGAACTGCATTGGCAGCGCGGCTGGGGCCAGCAGGCCTAAGCCGTGCGTCTTGTAATCGTAATAGATTGCCAACGGTTTGGTGCCGGATGGCGCATACACCACATGCTGCACGATCGGCGGCGCCCAGTGCGCCATCGAAGCCTTCGTCAATAAATAACCGATTGCGACCGCTGTGACCGTGACGACCACCACATGCCAGCTTCGCGAAGCATCGACCGGCTCCAACTCCGACTCCACCGTCGGCGTCAACCGGAGAACATCATCAATGGGCGCGGCTGTGCCGTCGGGTTCGATGGGGGGGAGCGTCCCGGACATGAACGGCGATGATATCCGCCAATCGCGCGGGGTCGCAAATGCGAAGGACTTGGCTGCGGCGATCATCGAGTGGATAATGTACGAGGCCATCACGGCAGGCGGGGGTCATTCATGAAAATTGAAAGCATCATTCGACCCGGGGAATTCGCGTCCATCGGTCAGTTGATTTTCAGCGATGATCGAGTGGGCGTGACGGATGGCGGGTACGTTCTGGGCATGGTGAGCCGCGCATCGCTGACGGGCTATCGGCTGGAGTATCGAAGCAGCTTCAAGCATCCTCGCGCGGGATTCTTGATGGGGGTCATCCTTGCGGGCCTGCCGCTGCAGACAGTGGCGGGCGATCCGTTGAATCTCGGTTGGCTGATCCTTTCGACGCCGCTGCGCATGATCGCCTCGTTTTGCATGTTCACCTTCGGCGCGGCGATGCTCGTCAGCGTGGCGTGTCGGCGCGACATCCCATGGATCGTCTTCGAGCGAGCGGCGGGGGAGCGGGCGTTTCCATTGCAAGCGGAATTACCCCCCGAGGCGGTCGCGGTGATGGATCAGATGTGCGAACGACACGCGGAGGAAACGCAATAGCTTGAATCCGGGGCTCCCTGCTTCGCGAAGCGCTGCGCAGGGCGGCGTCGCGTCCTTAGAACACGTGTGAGAAGTCCATGGATCAACGAGCCGCGACCGTCAGGGAGCGGTCGAACCAAGCATCCCTGTGCGGCGCCGCGACCGCTCCCTCACGGTCGCGGCTCGTTAAACGCCCCCTTCTCACACACGTTCTTAAGCCGTCATCTTCTCCCGCACGCGCTCCAGCAGTTTCTTCGTGGCGATGACGCCCGCTTCCTCGCTCATGCCGCTGCCTTCGTATTCGATGCCCAGGAAGCTGTGGTAATTGTGCTTCTTGACGACGATGTCGAGCATCTTGAAGTAGTCGGTGTGCGTCTCATTCCCGTCGGCGTCGAAGTCGTGCGTCTTGGCGCTGACGGCCTTGGCGAAGGGCATCGTTTCGTCGACGCCCTTGTAGCGGTCGTAGTCGTGGAAATTGCCGAAGTCCGGCAGCGTGCCGCACAGCGGATGGTTGACCATCTTCATCACCCCCGCCAGCCACTGGCCGTTACTCGACAGCCCGCCGTGGTTCTCGACGATGACGGCGATGTTGCTCTTCGCGCCGTATTCCGTCAGCCGCGCCAGCCCGTCGGCGGCGAGCTTCTGCTGCTCCTCGAAGCTGCCGTTGCTCTGCGCGTTGACACGGATGGCGAAACAGCCCAGGAACTTCGCCGCATCGACCCACTTGTAATGATTCTCCACCGCCATCGTCCGCTTCTTGTCATCCGGATCGCCGATCGCGCCTTCGCCATCGCACATGATCAATCGGCTCTCGATGCCTTCGCTGGCGCATCGCTTCTTCAGTTCGCCCAGGTACGCTTCGTCCTTGGCCTTGTCCTTGAAGAACTGGTTGACGTATTCGCACGCATCGATGCCCAGCGCCTTCGTCGCCGCGGGGAAGTCCAGATGGTCCATGTGCGGCGTGGCCTGCTTGAAGAGCCGCTTGTGGAACGACCACTCGGCCAGCGAGATTTTGAACAGCGGTTCATCCGCCGCCGCCACCTGCGTCGCCGCACATCCCGTCACCGCCAGCGCCGCGGCGGCCAATCCCGTACGTTGCAGAAATTCACGACGATTCAATGGCTGGCGGGTCATGGGTATCTCCTGTAAGTGCGAAGTGTTACGGGTCAACGGGCAACCGGGCCTCGGAACCTCGCAAATAAGTCTATCGACGCCCGTTAAGATTCACAACCGACCGGCTGTTAGAAGAGTGGAACCTGCGCGGATCGATCGCAAGCCCGTCGGGATCGTCATGGCTGAAGAACATTTCATGCAGCAGTTCACGCAGCACCAGCGGACGCTCTACAGCTTCATCCGCTCGCTGTGCCCCCGCCCGCAGGATGCGGACGAGGTGTTTTCGCAGACGTCGATGGCCCTGTGGCGCAAGAACGCCGACTATGAGCCGGGCACGAATTTTCTGGCGTGGGCCTGCCGCATGGCGGAGTTCGAGGTGCTCAATTTCTTCCGCAGCCGCCGGCGCGATCGGCTCGTCTTCGACGAAGCGCTCGTCAGTTTGCTCGCCACGGAAACCGTCCAACTGCTTGCCCATGCCGACCAGCGCGTCGCCGCCCTGCGCTCGTGTCTGGATCAGCTTCCCGAAAATCACCGCCGCATGATCGAGACGCGCTACGAATCGGATGCGAGCGTCGCGCAGGTCGCCGAATCCTTCGGCCGCTCCGCCGCCTCGTTCTCCGTCACGCTCCACAAAATCCGCAAACAACTCCTGGCCTGCATCGCCGGCCGGCTCACGCAGGAGAACTCCTCGTGACCGCGACGCCGCTTGACTTCGACGCGCTGCTCGCCGGGGCGATCGATCAGACGATCGCGCCCGACGACCATCAGACGCTGTGCAACCTGCTTCGTCACGACCCCGCCCTGCGCCGCCAATACATCGAGCACCTGCTCTTCGACGCCGACATGCGCTGGGATCACGGCGCCTCCCAAAGCTGCGGGATCAGCACCGCGACGCCCGCCCTGCCAAGCGCTTCGCGAAACAGCGTGTGGAATTGGGAATTGGGAGTGCGGAGTATCGCGGCCATCGCCGCGCTCCTCGTCATCGCCGCAGCACTCCTTGATGTCTTCCTGCCTTCGACTCCGCACTCCGCACTCCCCGCTCCCCACTCCGCCGCCCCGGCATCTTTCGCCATCCTCAGCGACCTCTCGAATGACGCCGCGTTCGCCGAAGGCGAGCGCGCCCTCGGCGAAGGTCTCACCGCCCCGATCAAACTCGTCTCCGGCAAAGCCCAAGTCATGTTCCAGTCCACCGCCGTCGTCGACCTGACCGGCCCATGCGAATTTGAAATGACCGGCCCGAACCGCGGCCGCCTCATCTCCGGCACGCTCAACGTCTACGTGCCGAAAAACGCCCGCGGCTTCACCGTCGACCTGCCCCACGGCGCGCGCGTGGTCGATCTGGGCACCGCCTACGACGTTTGCATCAAAGACAACGGCGAACCGAGCATTCAGGTGTCCAACGGCACCGTGCGCGTCGAGTGGTCGGATGGATCGGGATCCGAGCGGTCGATCGTCCTGAGCAAACACGAATCCGCGATTTTTGTCGATGACCCCGATCCGGAAAAACGCGTGCTCAAAGCAATCACCGGCGTCATCAGCATCGACTTCAGTCTCGCAGACTCGCCTGTCGCAAAGGATGACGCTTCGCATCGCGCTTCAAAGTTCACATTCGACGGCGAGCAGGCCGGCGAGTGGAACGTGCTCGACATGGGTTCGGACAATCGTGTCCGTTCCAATCGAGCGCTGTCCTGCGACACGCTGACCAGCGGCGACGGACATGCGACCTCCGCACGATTCGACTTCAACCTCGGCCGGGGCTACTGGATGCCGGCGTACGACCCGGGGTACGGCGATCCGCTCCGCGATGATCGCCTGACCTTCAATGCCACGCTCACCCAAGGCGACCTGACGCCCCTTCGGTGGCGCATCGTCGGCCTCGTACCATCGGCGATGTACCGACTGATCCTGTTCGCGCCGAAGTATCAGGGAAAAATGACGGGCCAGAGTCTCGTCTTCTCCGTCCAGGGAGCCGCGCCTGATCACATCGATGGCGAGCGGGACAACGAGTACACCGTCGGCGTGCGCGCCGATGCTTCGGGCGTGATCCTTGGCTCGGTGGGCCTGCCGTCCGATCACGGCGACAGGTACTACGGATGGTCCGGGCTGCAGATACGCGGCCCGCTGCCGATCCGCATCGACGACGAACGAACAACCTCAAACGACATTGCCCGGCGGCGACCATGACATCACGCGCCGCAAACAATCTCACTTCGGACGCGACACCCAACCGACTCAAAAGGAGACTCTAAATGTTGCAAAACACCTTCAACCACTGGCGCTTGCTCGTTGCGGCAAGCGTCCTGGCGCCTTTTCTGACGACACTGCCCGCGGAGGGCGCCATCGTCACGGTACTGGAGGACAACTTCAACAACGGCATCGTCGCCAACAGCGATTCCAACGTCGGCTATTGGAGTCAGAACCTCAACTCAGGACCCGGCGACGCGAACAGCATCGCCGAATCGGGCGGCATTCTTTCGATGACCGTCGGCGACAACGCCGGCACCAATCATTCCAATTTCAGCGGCGTGGTGATTTACAGCGGCGTCACATCCGATTTCAACTTCTTCACTCATGAGATCACGATCGCGGTGCGCGGCATCAGCTTCACCAACAACGGGACGCCGACCATTGGCGGAGCCGCCGAACGCCTTCGCATGATGCTCCTCTCCGACGGTATCAACAGCAACGCGGCCAATGACGCCGTGGTCGTCAGCGTGGACGGTGCGGGCAAGCTGACCCTCGGCTCGAAGGTGAATGCCCCCACAAGCGCTTCGGACGGCGCGACGATCCACAAAACTTTCACCGGGTCGGGCGTCACGGGCTTCGACCTGACCATCGGGCCGGGGACCGGAACCAACATCAACTACACCATCACCGTGCTCGGCGGCTCGAGCGGCACCGCATCCGGCTCATTCGTCTTCGATGTATCGAACTGGAACGGCGCCGGCGGCAACGCGGCGCTCGGATTCTGGACGCAGGAAGCCACGATCACCGGAGGCAATCAATACTTCACCACCACCCTCGACTCGGTGAAGGTGACGACCATCGTCCCGACCCCCGCCGCGCTGCCCGCCGGGCTGGGCCTGCTGGCCGCCGCCGCGCTGCGCCGCCGCCGCGTATGACCACAGTTGTTGCGACAGGCCCCGGGTTTTCCACCCGGGGCTTGCCTGATGGAGTCCGCCATGCGACGACGCGGTTTCACCTTGATTGAACTGCTCGTGGTCGTCGCGATCATCACCGTGCTGATCGCGATCCTCCTGCCCGCCATGCGCCGCGCGAGGGAGGCCGCCATGAATGTCGTTTGCATGAGCAATCTCAAGCAGCACGGCACGGCCATGGTCAGCTACGCCTTGCAAAACCGGATGTGGTTTTACTGGCGCATCGACGGGGTCGCCGCCAGGCAGGCCTATCTCGTGCGGCAGTTGAGCAGTGCGGGCGTGTTCGACATCACCCCCGTCGTCGAGCAGTACCTGCCGCCCTCCGATGTCTACGCCTGTCCGTTCACGGTGCGGGTCAGCGGACAGTCATGGAAAGACCAATATCCCGGGCCGATTTACGGGCACCAGTTCTGGACCTACGAGTTGTACGTCAATTTCTCATCGAGCAGCAAGACTTACTACATGCCGGACGGAACTCCCACGACCTGGTCCAAAGTCGTGCCAAGCACATTGGCCGAGACCGGCAAGGCGGGACGCCCGCTCATGGGCGATCAGGTCACGCAATCGCCCAATGGCGTCAATACGTGGTGGAACCAGCACAATACGGACTACGCTTCGGGTGAGACGCCCGCCAGCGAACTCTGCGGCAACTACGTCTACAGAGACCTGAGCGTGTCGTACTACCACCACAGCGACGGGTTCGTCACGCTTTTCAAGGTCGTTCCCAGCGGAGACGATCGGCGGTGGCGACCGAGGTATTGAAGCCATGCGTGCTGGCGCGATGGCGCGACGTACTGCATGCATACTGGCTGCCCGCGACCGATTCATCATTTCGGCAACGAAGCCGTCAACACGCTCCATCACGACGGCTCCGTTCGATGGCGAGGGGATTGGGTCATTTCACCCACTTCGCGCACAGTCGTTTCGCGATTCGCGCACGGGGATGGCAAATTGGCCCCCGTCGTGCGCATGTGTTGCTGTAAGTCCTTATTCGATCGCGCACCGGGCGCGCCGGGGCTCCGCGCCGGTGCGCACGGGCGGGCCTGTGCGCGCGGTTTGCCGGGTGAAAAGCGAATAAAACGGCGATTCTGATGCGGAAACGGGGCGACGCTTCGGCCGTGCGGCGAAGCGAAGTGTTGCCGCGCCGGTGCGAATGGGGGATGGGCCACACTATACTTTGATGATGCGGCGATGCGTGGTCATGTCGGTCGTGGTGCTGTCGGTGCTGATGCGGACGGCGATGGGCGGGGCGGATGACCCCGACAAGCCGATCGATCCGCGGTATGCCAAGGCGCTCTTGACGATGCACAATCGTGAGCGGGCGGGGCATGATCTGCCGCCGCTCGAATTGAACGACACGCTGGCGGGGATCGCTCAGAAGTATGCGGCGGTGCTGGTTCGCACGGGCAAGCTCGAGCACGATGTGGAGGGCGGGCTGGGCGATCGGCTCAAGGCGGGGGGCTACGCGTTCAGCAAGGCGGGGGAGAATTTAGCGCGGGGGCAGCGGACGGTGGCGGAGGCGATCCACAGTTGGGTCGGTTCTCCGCCGCACCATGCGAATATGCTCGGCGAATTCACGCAGGTCGGCTTCGGTCTGGCGCGCGACAAGGCGGGGGAGCTGACGTGGGTCGCGGTGTTCGGCAAACCCAAGTGAGCGGCGCGGCGTGATGCGAAAGCGGGGGGGCGGGTCGCGTAGAATGCACCGCTCATGAAGACGCAGACGATGTGCGATGTGAAACTGCTGGCCCGGTTGCTTGAAGCGACGCGGGCGGTGCCGGTCGATGCGCTGGGGGCGAATCCGGCGGCGATCGAGTCGCTGCGGACGGGGGGGTGCGAGATTGATGTGCATCCGCATGAGGGCGTGCGGCTGATTCGGACGGGGCTGGGGTGTTGGGTGGACTACATCGAAGGGCGTCACGCGGACCGCCTCGGCCGGCGGCTGTTCGTGTACCGTGCGACGACCAGCACGCAGGACGCCGCCCGATCGCTGCTCCATCGCGAGCCCGCATCGCACATCGGCCACGTCATCACGGCGGACCATCAAACCGCCGGCCGCGGGCGACTGGGTCGGCGATGGCAGGCCCCGCCGGGCGCCGCCCTGATGTTGACGGCGATCGTCGATGCGGCTCGGACGAGCGTCGACCGCCTGATGCTCGGGGCTTGCTGCGCCGTCGCCGAGGCGATCGAGGCGGTGTGCGAAGAGCGCATGCAGGTGCGATGGCCCAATGACGTCTTGCTCGGCGACCGCAAGCTGGCGGGGATCCTCGTCGAGCAATGTGACGCCGCCGCCCTGATCGGGATTGGCGTCAATGTCACCGCCGCTCCGCGCGATCTGCCCGCCACGTGTTTGCATGACCAGGGCATCGCCGTCGATCGGCTCCGCCTGCTCGATTTGCTGCTCGACCGCCTCGATTTCGATGTGCATCATGCCACCGACCGCCAGCTTCAGGATGCCTGGCGGGCCCGCTCGTGCCTGTCGGGTCAGCGGTTGACGGTCGAATCGGACGGTCGCCGGCTGACGGGCCGCGTCATCGACATCGACCCGGCGGCGGGGCTTTTGATGGCGGTCGAGCACGGGCCGGTGGTGACGCTGCCGGCGGCGACGACTTCTATAGTGCACGAGCCGAGTTGAGGAACGCATGGATCATGTGGATAATGACAACATGACTGCAGCGACGCTGCCTTGCGAGGCGCCGGCAAAACGCGACAAAGCCGTCCAGCGAGCCGCGGAGCTTCTGCGCCGCGGCGGCGTCGTCGTGTTCCCCACCGAAACGGTCTACGGCGTCGGCGCCAGCGTGCTCAACGAACGCGCCCTGACCCGCCTGCGCACCATCAAGCAGCGCCCCGCGGATCAACCGTTCACCGTGCATCTGGGCAACGTGCGGCAGATCGAACGCTACGTCGATCTCGCCACGCAGCCGCTCCTCCGCCGCCTCGCCCGCAAAACCATGCCCGGGCCCATCACCTTCGTCGTCGAAGTCGAAGAGCCCGTCATCGAAGCCAAGCTCGCGGAGTGGGGCCTGACCTCCGCCGACCGCGCCCGGCTTTATCATGGCAACACCATCGGCCTCCGCTGCCCCGATCATCCCGTCGCCGTCGCGCTGCTGTCCTCCATCGACGAACCCATCGTCGCCTCCAGCGCCAACATCTCCGGCGAGCCCCCGCCGACCGACGCCGATCACGCCGCCGCCTCGCTCGGCCGGGAAGTCGATCTCATCCTCGACGGCGGGATCGCCCGCTACGCCAAGGCGTCGACGATCGTCCGACTCGCCGGCTCGAAGCTCCAAATGCTCCGCGAAGGCGTCTACGACCAGCGCTATCTCGAAAAGCTCACCAAGCGATGGATCGTCTTCGTGTGCAGCGGCAATACCTGCCGAAGCCCCATGGCCGAAGCCATCGCGCGCGAAGCCCTTTCCCGCCGCCTCGACGTCGACCCCGCCAAGCTCGAAGACGCCGGTCATCATGTGACCAGCGCCGGCGCCTTCGCCCTGGGCGGTTCACCGATGACGCCCGAAGCCGAGCAGGCGCTTCATCGCCTCGGCGTCCCGGTCGGCGAGCATCATTCGCGCCCGCTGACCGCCGCGATGATTCACCAGGCCGATGTGCTGTACTGCATGACCGAATCGCATCGCCAGGCCGTGCTCGCCATCGCGCCCTCCGCCGCCGACAAGGTCCATCTGCTCGACCCCTCGGGCATCGCCATCGAAGACCCGATCGGCGCCGGGCCGGACGTGTATGTGGACTGCGCCCGGCGGCTCTCGAAGTTGATCGACGCACGTCTGGATGAGCTCGACCGGGTCTCGTAATCGCGCCGCCGCGCCGCGGCGTAGGGAGTCCGCCAGTGAAGATCACCGTCAGTTGTGACCATCGCGGGACCGCCATCATGGACGCCGTCCGCCGCATCATCACGCAGGCCGGCCACGAGCTCGTCCCCGTCCCCTATTGCGACGGCGCGAGCTGCGACTACCCCGACATGGCCTACGCCGCCTGCATCGAAGTCGCCCACGGCCGGGCCGACCGCGGCGTGCTCATCTGCGGTTCGGGCATCGGCATGTCCATCGCCGCCAACAAAGTCAAAGGCATCCGCGCCGCCCTCGTTCACGACGACATCGGCGCCGAAATGAGCCGCCGACACAACGACGCCAACGTCATCTGCCTCTCCGCCGACATGCTCGGCCTCCGCCTCATCGAAAAATGCCTCCACATCTGGCTCACCACCGACTTCGAAGCCGGCCGCCACGCCCGCCGCATCAACAAAATCACCGCCATCGAAAACGGCGGCGACCCGTCCAGCGTGACGGATTGACAATCCAATGACGTTTAGCGGCGGGGCATCGCCCCGCGTACTTTGTTGCATGCGTTACGGCATTTTTTTGAACCCGCCGTCAGCCGATGCGTCTGAGATATGGACACCTACGCCTCTGGAGCCGCGCCATGACGCAGAAGATCAGTTTGGATGTCATTGACATTCCCGAGCCCTGTCCGGTGAAGTGGGAGGACATGCGGGGGGATGACCGCGTGCGGCATTGCGGGCAGTGTCAGCTCAATGTGTACCACCTGTCGGACATGACGCGGGGCGAAGCGGAGGCGTTGATCGCGTCGCATGAAGGGCGGCTCTGCGTGCAGTTTTACCGCCGGGCGGACGGGCGGATTCTGACGCGGCGTTGTCCCAAGGCGCTGAGCAAGGCGGCCAAGTGGGCGTGGGGCCGGATCGCGGCGGCGGTTGCGCTGCTGTTGGGTCTGGCGTATGGAGCGCTGGCGATGCATCGCGATCCCAACAGTGCCGACCCGGCGCTGGCGAGCATGCGCAGCGGGATGGACACGATCAAGGAACACGAACCGGTGCGCAGCATCATGAACTGGCTTAGTCCGACGCCGTCGCCGCGCATCGCGATCGGGGGAGCGATCTGCATTACGCCGCGCGTGGTTCCGCCGCCATCGACGACGGCACCAGCGCCGTTGCCTGCGCCTTCGCCGGCGGAGTGATCGGGCGGGGGGAAGCGCGGGGCGCTGCCCCGCCGCTAAACAGTGGATTTTTGTTCGTGGCGGAGTTGGCCGCAGGCGGCGGCGATGTCGCGGCCCCGGCTGGCGCGGATGTGGACGTTGACGCCGCGATCACGCAGAATCTGCTGGAAATTGTGCACATCCTGCGAATCGGGCCGGCCGTACGGCAAGCCCTTCACTTCGTTGTAGCGGATCAGGTTCACATTACACCGCAGGCGTTTGCACAGGGCGGCGAGCTGCTGGGCGTGCTCGGGGCGGTCGTTGGTGTCGCGAAGCAGGATGTACTCGAGCGTGATCTCCCGGCCGGTCTGCTGGAAGTAATAGTGCGTCGCTTCGATGAGCGCATCGATCGTCGTGTACTCGGCCCACGGAATCAGCTCCCGCCGCAGATCGTCGTTCGGGGCGTGCAGCGACAGGGCGAGCGTCACGGGCAACTCAAGCTGATCGGCGAGCCGGCGAATCTGTGCGGGCAGGCCCACCGTCGAAATCGTGATCTTGCGGGCCGAGATGTTGAAAGCCCACGGCGCGGCGAGCGTGCGGACGGCCTTGGTGACGTTCGTGAAATTGCTCAGCGGCTCGCCCATGCCCATGAAAACGACGTTGGTAATGCGGAGTGAGGAGTTCGGAGTGGGGAGTGAAGACTCCGCACGCCGCGCTCCCAACTCCCAACTCAGTTTCCAGATCTGTTCGACAATCTGCCCTGCGGTCAGATTCGTTTCGAGTCCGCCGAGGCCCGACGCGCAGAAGCGGCAGCCGACGGGGCAGCCGACCTGCGAGCTGATGCATGCGGTGCGGCGTTGCGATCCGCTCGCGTTTTCCGAGGGAATCATGACGCATTCGGTGGAGTGGGGCGTGGGGAGCGGGGAATTCGGAGTGAGAACCGCAAGCCCTTCTTTGCCTTGCACTCCCCGCTCCGCACTCCCCGTTCCGCACTCCAAAAGCAGTTTTTGCGTGCCGTCGCTGGCGGACTGATGTTGTGCGATTTTCAAGCTGGTGAAGGTCATCGACGTCGTGAGCTTGTCCCGGTCGGCCTTGGAGAAGTCGGTCATCTGCTGCGGGTCGATGACGCCGCGTTCGTAGACCCACTTGAGCAGTTGCCCCGCGCGGAAGCGCGGCATGGACCAGGACGTGAGCAATGCCTCAAGCTCCGCCTTGTCGAGGTTGAAGAAGTGGGGTTTTTCGGACATGACGTTGCTCATAAGTCAGAAGCCCACGCTTAAAAAGCGTGGGCTTCGGGGATTGACATTCGTGAACATGCGCTTACGCCGTCGCGCTCTGGCGCAGAACGCGGAGACTGCGGGGCAGTTCAAAGTGCATGTTTTCCTCGGTGACGTTGCGCTGATCGACTTCCGCGCCGTAATCGGTGACGAGCATCTGGACGATTTCTTCGACGAGATGTTCGGGCGCGCTGGCGCCGGCGGTCAGCAGAAGGGTTTCGACGCCGGCGAACCACGTCGGGTCGATCTCGCTGCGGTCATCGACAAGCACCGCGCGCGTGCCGGAGTTCTCGGCGATTTCGGTGAGTCGCACGGAGTTGGAGCTGTTCTTGGAGCCGACGACGATGACGAGGTCGGCTTCGGAAGCGAGGACGCGCACGGCATGCTGGCGGTTCGTCGTGGCGTAGCAGATGTCCTCCGACGGCGGGGCTTTGACATGCGGGAAGCGCTTCTTGATCGCCTGAATGATGACGTTCGCATCGTCCATGCTCAGCGTCGTCTGCGTCAGGTACACGAGCTTGTCCTCATCGTCGAAGCTCAGCTTGTGCACGTCTTCGGGGCTCTCGACAATGCTGATCGCGCCGGGGGCTTCGCCGACGGTGCCGACGACTTCGTCATGGCCGGCGTGGCCGATGAGCAGAATGTTGAAGCCCTGTCGCGCATAGCGGATGGCTTCCATATGGACTTTCGTCACGAGCGGGCAGGTGGCGTCGATCATGGCGCACCCGCGTTCCTTGGCGCGTTCGCGCACGGCGGGGGAGACGCCATGCGCGCTGAACACGACGGTCGACTTGGGGGGCACTTCGTCGATGGTGTTGACGAAGGTCACGCCGCGGTTGATGAAGTGATCGACGACGTGGCGGTTATGGACGATTTCGTGATAGACGTAGAGCGGGGCGCCGACGATTTTCAGGGCCTCTTCGACGGTGTCGATGGCCATGATGACGCCGGCGCAGAACCCGCGCGGATTGGCAAGCAGAATCTTCATCGAGACAGCTCCAGTGGAGGGGTTGACCGGCATTCAGTATAGCCGAGCGGCCCGGCGGCGACCAAGCGGGGGCGTGATATACTAAGGGCTCGAAAAACAATGGCCTCGCTCGTTCTCCAACAACTCGACCGCTACGGCCCGGAGCACTGTCAGACGCTTTCCTACGCGGAGGCGTCGGCTTATGCCACGCGGCTCGTGCACGAACAATACGAGAATTTCAGCGTCATCAGCGCCGTCGTCCCCGCCCGGCTGCGTGCGGATTTCGCTCATGTGTATGCCTTCTGCCGCTGGGCCGACGACTTGGGCGACGAGACGGGCGACCCCCGCAAGTCGCTGGAACTGCTCGAATGGTGGCGCGCGGAACTGCGGGCCTGTTACGCCGGTCGCCCCCGGCACCCGGTGTACATCGCACTGGCGAAAACCATCGAGCGGCATGACATTCCGGCCAAGCCCTTCGATGATCTGATCGACGCCTTCGTGCAGGATCAGAAGGTCACGCGATACCGGACATGGGACCAGACGGTCGACTACTGCACGCGCAGCGCCGACCCGGTCGGGCGGCTGGTGCTCTACCTGTGCGGTTACCGTGATGAAGCGCGACAACGCCTATCCGACAAGACCTGCACCGCGCTTCAGCTCATCAATTTCTGGCAGGACGTCCGGCGCGACATTCTCGATCGCGACCGCATCTACATCCCCGCCGACACGCTGGCCAAGCATTATCTGACGCATCAACATATCGTCGATCACGTGCGCGGTCTCAAGCCGCTGACGATTGATCAACGCTCCGAATTCCAGCGGGCGATGCGCGAGCTTGTCGAACGGACGAAGGGGCTGTTCGCGGAGGGGCGTGCGCTTTGGCCGATGCTCGCGGCGGATGTGCGGATGAGTATTCAACTGTTCTCGCTCGGCGGCGAGTCGATCGTGCGGCTCGTCGAATCGCAGCACTACGACACGCTCGATCATCGCCCGTCGCTCTCCAAGGGCGGCAAGGCGCGGCTATTGATGAAAGTCATCGCGGCGAAATGGTTCGGAGGCGGCGTATGAGCACCTCCGCATCGATCGCGGTGGGGCAGGTCGCCGCCTGGGAGCGGTCGCTGGCGCAGTCGCAGGCGCATTGCGTGCAGGTGGTGCGCGAGCGGGCGGCGAATTTTTATCATGGGCTCAAGCTCGTGCCGGAGCCAAAGCGATCGGCGTGCTATGCGTTGTATGCATGGATGCGGCTCGCGGACGATCTGGCGGACGAAGCGGGGAACGCGGAAGCGAAAACGCGGACGATCGAGCAGTTTCGCCGCACGACGATGCGGGCGATCGATGCGGATTTGAACGAGGCGAGCGCGATGCCGGAGGGGGAACTTTGGCCGGCGGTGCGCGACATGGTGCTGCGCTACGGGCTGCCGGTCGAATATCTCGACGACATGATCG
Source organism: Planctomycetota bacterium (assembly GCA_016125255.1). Taxonomy (NCBI): domain Bacteria; kingdom Pseudomonadati; phylum Planctomycetota; species Planctomycetota bacterium. The sequence goes on from WGMD01000020.1 coordinate 102,614, forward strand.
AAGGGCAGCTTCTCGATCAGCACAAGACGCGCTACGCCACGTTCGAGGAGCTTTACGACTACTGTTACAAGGTCGCATCGGTGGTCGGGCTTTCGTGCGTGACGATCTGGGGGTACGAGGGCGGCGAGGCGACGCGGAAGCTGGCGGAGCAGCGGGGGATCGCATTTCAACTGACGAACATTCTGCGCGATGTGCTCGAAGATGCGCAGCGCGACCGCGTGTATCTGCCGGCCGACGCGTTTGAGGCGTTGGAGATCAACCCCGTCATGTTCACGATGGGCGACAAGCGCGACGCGCTCGAAGGCATCAAGGAAATGGCGGAGAAGGCGGAGGGGTACTACAAGGCGTCCGAGCCGCTGGAGGCGCGCGTGAGCGGGGACGGGCGGGCGTGTCTGTGGGCGATGACGCGGATTTACCGGGGACTGCTCTATCAGATTCGGCGCGATCCGGCCCGCGTGCTCAGCGGCGAGCGCGTGCGGCTGAGCAAACTGCATAAATGCTGGATCGCCCTCCGCGCCAAGTATCTGCCGATCGGCCTCGGCGGAGGCACAAAATGAGCGGGCAGACGCTCGTACTGGGCGGCGGGCTGGCGGGCATGGCGGCGGCGGTGCGCCTCGCCCAGGCCGGTCACGCCGTCACGCTCATCGAAACCTCCCGCCGCCTCGGCGGGCGCGCGACGAGCCACATCGACCCCGCCTCCGGCCAGCAAGTCGACAACTGCCAGCACGTCCTGCTCGGCTGCTGCACGAATCTGCTCGATCTCTACCGCCGCCTCGGCGTCGGCGACGAAGTCGACTGGCATGACGACCTGCACTTTTTCGACAAGCAGGGCCATCACGATGTGCTGCTCGCCAGCGATCTGCCCGCCCCGCTGCACCTAAGCGAATCGATGATGCGCTTCGGCACGCTGACGCTCGCGCAGAAACTCGCCGTCGGCCGGGCGATGCTGGCGATGATGCTCATGTCGCGCGATCAGCGCGAGTCGCTCCACCATCTGACCTTCTCCGACTGGCTCCGTCGGCACGGGCAGACCGAGGCGGTGATCGAGCGGTTCTGGGCGGTGATCGTCGTCAGTGCGCTTAACCAGATGCCCGAAACCTGCGGCGCCCCGTTCGCCATTCAGGTGTTTCAGGAGGGTTTTTTAGCCCATCGCGATGCATATCGCATGGGCACCGCCGCCGTGCCGCTCGCGCAGCTTTACGATCCGGCGACGCGCGTCATTGAAGACGCCGGCGGCAAGGTCATGTTCGGCGCTTCGGCCAAGCGCATCGTCATGCAGGGCGATCGCATCGGCGCGGTCGAACTCGTTGATGGTCAGACGATCGACATCGACGACTGCATCAGCGCCCTGCCCTTCGACCGGCTCGACAAGGTGGCGGGCGACGATCTGAAACAACGCGACCGCCGCCTCGACGGGCTCAAGCATTTCAAACACAGTCCGATTCTGGGGATTCACCTTTGGTTCGATCGCCAGGTCGTGCCGTATCCGCACATGATCTTCGTCGATTCGCCGTTGCAGTGGATCTTCAATAAGGGTGGAGTGGGGAGTGGGGAATGCGGAGTGAAAGCCGGGGAGCGCTCATTGCCTTTCACTCCCCACTCCGCACTCCCCACTCCGCAATATCTTCATGGCGTCATCAGCGCCGCCGACGCGTGGATCGATCTGTCGGCGGAGGCGATCATCGACATGGCGCTACGTGAGCTGTCGGCTTACGTGAGCGGTGATCTGCGGGCGGCGCTGGCGAATGCGAAGGTCATCAAGGAGAAGCGCGCCACGTTCAGTCCGACGCCCGGTATCGAAGCGCACCGACCGGCGACGTGCGGCGACGTGGCGAATCTGTTTCTGGCCGGCGACTGGACCCGGACGGGTTGGCCCGCCACGATGGAGGGCGCGGCCCGGAGCGGGTACATGGCCGCCGCCGCCGTCATGGGCGAAGCGCCTGTGCCGGCTGTAGCGGATCTGACGCCGGCCCCGCTCTATAAGTGCATCGCCCGCGTCGGTCGGGTCATGCCCCGGTCAAGCGTCGCCTCGCTCTGAGCCGATATGTCAGGTGATGGACGTCCTTTCGCAAGACACGTTGTTTCCCCTGATGCTGTTCATCGCCGCGCTCGCCGGCTTCAGCATGCTCGTGTTCCTGCGCCTCCTGACCAACAACATCACTCACGAAATCGAACGCCACGACCTGGTCCGCAAAGCCAAACAGATGCGCGTCGATTACCTGCGCGATCTGCGCCGTGATGACGATGCGTGATGGAGTGGGTCACCACGGGGGCGCGGGGAGCACGGGGAGAAGGCAATTGAAAAATGTGAATTGACCATTGCAAATTGCAAATTGAGGAGGCCGCTCCGTCAATTTGCAATTTGCATTTTTCAATGGTCAATTTTCAATCTGCATGTCTTGGCGTCTGCTTGGTGAATTCACCTGCCGAGTTCTTCGAGCAGGGCGGCGTGGGTGAGGCAGCCCATTTTGAAGTGGTCGAGTTCGAATTTCTCGTTGGGCGAGTGGAGGTTGTCATCGTTGAGGCCGAACCCGATGAGCAGGGTGTCGAGGCCGAGTTCGGTTTTGAAGGTGGCGACGACGGGGATGGTGGCGCCTTCGCGGACGAGGACGGGGGGTTTGCCGCAGCCGGTGGTCACGGCCCGCTGGGCGGCGGCGACGTACTTGGAGTCGGTCGGAGTGATGACGGGACGAGCATGACCATAATCGCGCACGCGCCACCGGCAGCCCGGCGGCGTCTGCGACTCGAGCCAGGTATTGAATGCCGCCGCGATTTTGTCGGGGTTCTGATTGGCCGCCAGACGGAAGCTGACCTTCGCGCCGGCGAAGCTGGGGATGACGGTCTTGGCCCCTTCGCCCATGTATCCGCCGTAGAGCCCGTTCACATCGCAACTCGGGCGCGCCCAGCGGCGCTCGAGCGTGGTGAAGCCCTTCTCGCCGAGCAGCGCGTCGACGCCGATGGACTTCCCCCATTTTTCATCCGTGAAGTCGAGCTTCTTCCATCGCTCACGCTCGTCCTGCGAGAGCGGGACGACGTCATCGTAAAACCCGGGGATCGTCACGTGATTGTTCTCGTCAAAGAGCCGGCCCAGCACGCGGACGAGCTGCGTCGCCGGGTTGGCGATGGTGCCCCCGTAAACGCCCGAATGCAGATCGCGATTCGGCCCGTAGAGCTGCACGTCGAAGTACAGCAGGCCGCGCAATGCGTATGTGATCGCCGGCTGACCGCGGTCCCACATCGCCGTGTCCGACACGACGACGATGTCGGCGGCGAGCAGGTCCTTGTGCGATGCGATGAACGGATCCAGATGCGCGCTGCCGCACTCTTCCTCGCCTTCGATGAGCACGGTGACGTTGATCGGCGGCTTGCCCGCCGCTTCCTTCCATCCGCGCAGGGCTTCGATGAAGCACATCACCTGACCCTTGTCATCGCTCGACCCGCGCGCGAACAACTTCCCGTCCCGCACCGTCGGCTCAAACGGCGGCGTCGTCCACTTGTCCAAGGGGTCCGGCGGCTGCACATCGTAATGACCGTAAAACAAAACCCGCGACTTGTCCGGCCCGGCCTCGTCGTATCGCCCGACGACGATCGGATGACCCTTCGTCGAATGAATCACCGCATCGAGCCCGCACTCGGCGAGCTGCGCGGCGATCCATTGGGCGCCCTCCTTGCACCGCGGCGCGAAGGCGGGGTCCGTCGAAACGGATTGAATGCGCAGAAGATCGCACAGGCGGGCTACCGCCGCGTCGTGATCCTGACGGATGTGATCGAGTACTTGGGTGAGCATGTTGCGATTGTACCGGCAGTCGGTAACGCGTTCATCCTCGAAAGCCCGCGTCGTCAACTCGTGGGTTTGGGCCGAATGAATAGAAAATAGATCGTCCACCCGATTGCCCCCGCCGCCAGCACGCCGCCGGCGACCCACCATTCGTAGCGGCGCAGGTCGGAGAGGATGAGCGTCATCACCTGTCCGAACAGGTAGCCGAGCGTGCAGCACAGGGCGGTCCAGATGAGCGACCCGAGCAGGTTGAGCGCGACGAAGCGGCGGGGCGGGAAATGCATGAGCCCGATGACGAACGGACTGATCGTGCGCAGACCGTACAGAAAGCGGAAGCCGATAATGACCCACGCGGCATGGTGATGGAGCCAGTCGCGGACCCGGTCGGCTTTTTCCTTCCAGTTGGGCCAGCGCTGCATGAGCCACGGGCCATGCGTCCGGCCCAAGTAGAACCACATCTGATCCGCCCCGAAAGTTCCGAAGAACGAGGCGATCGCCACGTATTCGATCGACAGGTAGCCGCGATAGGCCAGGAAGCTGGCGATGAGCACGACCGTCTCGCCTTCCAGCGCCGCCCCGAGCACGATGGCAGGATACCCCAGGGTTTGAATCCAGTATTCGAGCATGACGTCGCGATGAATGGTATCGCATCAGGCCCGAAACCCGAAATGCCGCCGCCCGTCACATCGGCGTTTTGAACCCCATCGCCCGGACCGCGCACCATCCCTTGCGCGCTTCATAAAACCCGAACAAGCCCGCCGCCGCGAGCAATCCGACGACGATCCACACCCACGCCCCGGCGACGACGCCCAGATAGCCGCACACCGCCAGCGCGACGGCGCCCGCGCACATGAGCAGCCCCCAAGCGAACCGCACCTTCCGTCCGCGCTGATCGATGTTGCACTGCATGACGCGCTCCTCGCATCCAGCGACCCGCGAAGCGGTCACATTACCACTTCGCCAGATCACGATATCACCAAATCAAAAAGCGGTGGGAGTGGGATTCGAACCCACGAACGGGACGAGCCCGTTACCGGTTTTCAAGACCGGCGCATTCGGCCGCTCTGCCATCCCACCGTGGGGGCGCTGCCGCTTGGGTCGTATTGTAGCCAATGGATCGGCGACGTCCGGCGGCTTGCCGAATGCCCGCAGACGGGCTTGGGTGATGGGGAAATGGATCAGGGACAATGCGGACGCGGGCTCGGTGAAAAATTCGGAGGAAGTTTGTAACGCTCGGTCGGTTTGGGCTGGTAACGGGTAAGAAAAAAGGCAGGGAAAAGGCCAACAGACCGGCAAGGGGCCGGTGGGTAGCTTCTAAGGCATGAATCAGAACGATCTTAGGCCGCAACTTGTCGCATTGATGACCGCGCATCAGCGGTCGATCTATGGGTACATCGTCTCGCTGCTCGGCTCGCAGGCGGAGGCGGACGATGTGCTGCAGAACACTTATCTGGCGATCTGGCGGAAGGCGGACGAGTTTCACGGGCGCGGGCAGTTCATGACGTGGGCCTGCCGCATCGCGCACTTTGAGGTGCTGGCACATCGCAAGAAGGCGCGGCGCGGAGCGACGGTCGGGTTCGACGGGCCGATGCTCGACAAGATCGCGGCGGCGGCGCAGGATGTGCTCGCCGGTGCGGACGGGCGCGTGTCGGCCCTGCGCGAGTGCATGCACGAACTGGACGATCCCGCCGCTCGCCTGCTTCAGATGCGCTACGGCCAGGACCTCACGCCCCAGCAAATTTCCGAGCAGGCGGGGCGGCAGAACGCCGGGGCGATCCGCGTCGCGCTGTTCCGCATTCGCAAAACGCTGCTCGACTGCATCCGAGGCAAACTGGCCGAGGAGGCGGTCGAGTGAATACGTCTTCGCTTCCTCCCTTTGATGAACTTCTGACGCGCGCCCTGGATCAGGCGGAGCCGGACTATGCAGCCCTCACGGCGGCGTTCGAAGCGGACCCGACGCGCATCCGCCAGTACGCCGAGCATGCGATTCTGACGGGCTGGCTGCGATGGGATTTGTCGCAAACGATGGCGATGCCCGTTGGGCTGGACATGGATTCGACGAGCGAAGCGGTGCGGGTACGGCCGTGGCATCGCTCGATGTTTTTGCGCGTCGCGGCGGCGATTGTGCTGATGGCGACGGCGTGGATGTTCTGGCCACACGCGACGCCGCCGACGCCTGCCCCGTACGCCGCGCCGCAGGAGGCCCCGGCGATGGCGGTGCTGACGGATCGCTCCGATGATGCGACGTTCGCCGATGCGGCGACCAGTCCGTTGCTCGGCGAGTCCGCCCCCGCCGGTCCGATTCGGCTTGCCGCCGGTCGCGCTCAGTTCATGTTCAAGTCCTCCGCCGTCGTCGATCTGACGGGGCCTTGCACGTTCGAAATGACCGGGCCCAACCGGGGGCGCCTCACGTCTGGGAAGCTTGAGGCGTACGTCCGCCCCGAAGCCCGCGGATTCACGCTCGACCTGCCCGGCGAGGTGCGCATCGTCGACCTGGGCACGCGCTTCGGCGTGACGCTCGACAGCGAGGGCGACGCCGTGGTTCAGGTCATCGAAGGCCGCATCCGCATCGTCACGCCGACGCAGTCGCTGGAGCCGGCGCTGGGGCGGGTCGTGCGCATCGTCGATGGCCATCTGATCAGCGAACTTCCTGACGGGCTCGCCGAGTCGTTCGACGCCGCGACGATGCCGGCGATGCTGGAGCGGACGGGCGACAGCGCCATCGCCTTCGGACACGGCGCCGCCCTGTTCGCCGGCGATGACGCGAAGCGGGCCTATCTGCGGACGGTGCGAAGCGATTGGTGTGCCCGGAGTTTCGTGGCCGAAGCGGTCGTGCAGATTCCCACAAACGCCGGCAAGGGCATCTATCTGGGCATCGGTTCCGGCGAACCGGGCGAGGCGACCGCCGGCGCGACGCCGAGCGTGATGATGCGCGTCATGCCCAACCGCGGACTCATTCAGAGCGAGGACACGCTCACCGGCGCGCCCCGCATCATCAAACAGTTCAACGGCCGCACCATGCTCGGCGGCACGCATCGCCTGCGGCTTGTCTGGGACGCGGACGCACGTCGCGCGACTTTCGAGTTCTACCGCGAAAAAGTCCCCGAAGCCGAAGCGCGATACAGCATCGACGTCACCGCCGATGCGTTCAGAACGCCCGATGCGCCGTCGCGCCTGTTCATCAGCGCGGTCAACGGCGTGTCCTTCACGCGCTTGACGATCACACCCGCTGACGCTCCGAAAGCCGGCGCGCCGCCCGCGCCTGCCGGCGAACTTCAACGATGAAACAACGCCGTCCACGGAGGGTCCGTTGACGGAGAAGGAAGACGGACTTTTTGATCGAACGATGACCTGGATTCAGTTCCGTAATGACACGTAAGGAGATTCCCATGCGTTCGCGACGTGAGATGACGAAACTTTGCCTGTGGATGACGCTGGCCTGTGTGCTGGGCGCCTTCGCGCCGGCGCGGGCGGCGACGGTGCTCTTCTTCGACGACTTCGAGGACGACACGACCAATGGCGCCGACCCGGTGCTGACGTACACCAGTCTCGGCGGCGACGACCTGGCGGATGTCGGCGTCGGCTGGTCCTCCCTGCTGGGCGGAACGACCAAGGGCGTCGCCGGCGGTACGGACCGGTACCTGGACCTCGGCGCCGCCGTCGCAGATGGTGATGTGACGCGCTACATCGATGCGCAGTTCACTTCGACCGCCCGACTCGGCAATCAGTTCGTCGTCAGTTTCGGCATCACCTTTGACCGCACGCCGTCCGGATCGCGCGATGTGTTCATGGACGTCATGGGCGGCTCCACCAGTCTGCTTCAGATCGACTTCCGCCACGGGCCCAACAAGCGGATCATCTACAACGGCGTGGACCGCATCGACGTAGCCGACGACGACATGGAAATCTTCGTCACGCTCACGCTCAACCCCACGTCCTTCGATCTTGCCGTGACCGGCTACACGAGCGCCACCGGACTGGCCTACCAGAACAGCTTGGCGAACATCAACGCGCTGCGGTTCACCGACGCGGCGCAGTCCGCCTCGCGCCTCGCGCAGGTCGACGATGTGAAGGTGACCGTGGCGGCGGTTCCGACGCCCGCAGCGCTGCCGGTCGGGGCGGTGCTCTTATCCATGCTGATGACTCGACGCCGGCGGGCATGAGTCCTCAGCCCCTGCGACCGCCCGGAATCGGCCGGGCGGCCGCATTTTCCTTCGAGGCAGGGAGCGTGCATCCGTCATGCGCCGTTTCGCCTTTACCCTTGTCGAACTCCTCGTCGTCATCAGCATCATCGCGCTGCTGATTTCCATCCTTCTGCCCGCGCTTCACAAAGCGCGCACGCAGGCCAAGCGCGTCCGCGAGTCGAGCAACACGCATCAGCTCATCACGACCATCCACTTCTACGCCCAGGACGCCAAGGGCGAACTGCCGCGCGGTTATGTCAGCGGGCAGTCGCTGGCGTGGACCTACAAGAAATCGTTTCAGACGATGCACGACATCTACGGCCTGCCGCTCGATGTCGATGCCTTCGGCTGCTCGTCGTGGTCGAGCATCAACCCCGATCCGACATGGTGGTACACCGGCAGCATGTGGCATACGCCTTGGATCTATTGGGGCGGGCGACCTGACGAGACGACCTACAAGATGATCACGCGCCTCACCGATGCGGGGCTCAAAACGTCCGACACGCTCACGACCTGCTTCTCGCGCCTTGGCGGGGCGTACGCCTCGTGGTTTCCGCACATCGACGCCTACCACGACATCGGTCAGACGTTCAACGCCACCCCCGAAAAACCCACGGTCATGTGCGTCGGCTTTATCGACGGCGCGGCCATGTGGAAGCCCTTCACGGAACTGGATTTCATCCCCGACGGCGCCGGCGCGAAGTTTTATTACGCACGAACGCGCTGATTGGTGATGCGATCGGGCACCGATCCTCGAACGCTTCGCCTGACCCGCATCACCTCCCCCAGCCCCTCCCTCGGAGGGAGGGGCGAAAGAATGCGCTCGGATGCTTCTTGTAAGGCGACTTATTCGCCGGGGATGTAGCTGATGACGCCGGACCAGGGGCTTGAGGCGGTGGCGTAGAGGCGTTTGGGGATGCGGCCGGAGAGGTAGGCGAGGCGACCGGCTTCGACGCCGAGGCGCATGGCGTGGGCCATGCGGAGGGGGTCTTTGGCGTGGGCGATGCCGGTGTTGAGCAGGACGCCGTCGGCGCCGAGTTCCATGGCGACGGTGACGTCGCTGGCGGTGCCGACGCCGGCGTCGACGATGACGGGATACATCGGGTCGCCGTCCTTGAGCATCTCGAGAATGATGCGGATGTTGTTGGGGTTGAGCACGCCCTGACCGGATCCGATGGGCGAGCCGGCGGGCATCACGCTGGTCGCCCCGGCGTCCTTGATCTTGGCGGCCATGACCGGATCGTCGCTGGTGTAGCACAGCACGCTGAACCCGTCCTTCACCAGTTCGCGCGTCGCTTCGAGTGTTCCGGCGGGGTCGGGCAGGAGCGTCTTCTTATCGTTGAGCACTTCGAGCTTGACCCAGTCTTTGCCGGGGTTATCGAGCTGATCGAGAATCTCGCGCCCGAGCCGGGCCACGCGCACGGCGTCCTCGGCGTTGAAACAGCCGGCGGTGTTGGGCAGGATCGTGTAACGATCGAGGTCGATGAAATCGAGCAGACTCTTGCCATCCTTGTCGATGAGCCGCTCGCGGCGGACGGCGACGGTGATGACCTCCGCGCCGCTGGCGTCGAGCGCGGCCTGCATGAGCGGATAGGTTTCATACTTGCCCGTGCCGACGATGAGCCGGCTGTGCAGTTCACGCGCGCCGAGCTTGAGCGTCGAATCGCGCGATTGTGTTTTCATCGGTGTCGTTTCCATGCTGATCTTGAATCGCTGACTTCCGACCGCTTGTCCTCACCCGCCGCCGACGAGCGTGACCACTTCGACGACATCGCCGTCGCGCAAGGACGACTCGGTGTGCCGGCGTTTGGGGACAAGCTGGCGATTGACCTCGACGGCGACGGCCTGTTTGGCGAAGCCCAGCGCCGCGACGAGGTCGGCGACCGTGGCGCGATCGCCGGGCAGATCGTAGGTTTGGCCATTGAGCGTCAGTTTCATCGCGCTAGATCATAGCGGATGGGGCGGGTGATTCCAGCAGAGGCGCGTGCGGTCGATTTCGATGTGCACGCCGCCGGGCAGGATGAATTGCCGCCGCTCGCCGCTCGTGTCGCGCACGGCCTGAACGATCGATTCGATGAGCGAAGCCGACAGCGCATCGGCCGGGGAACCGCCTTCGATCGACTCGCGGCGAATCAGGTCGCTGAGCACCTCCGGCGGCATGCGGCGGGCGTGATCGCGTTCGAGCATGACGCGGCCGTCGGGCAGATCGACGAGCAGATCGTCGCCGGTGTGTCGAACGACATCGGCGAAGACCTTCGCCGCTTCGTGGAGCCGGCGCGCGGTCGCCGCCGCCTTAATCGCCGCATCCGGCCGCATCGCTCGCAGCACCGGCAGCACGTCATGCCGCAGGCGCGCCCGCCAGCGCGGACCGGCGGCATTGGTGGCGTCCTCGCACCACAGCTGCCCGATGTCCTTCAGCAATTCGACCGCCGCGGCGTGATCGACGTCGAGCATCGGGCGAATGAGCCGGCAGCGTTCATCAAGCCGGCGGCGCGCCCGGATGCCCGCCATGCCGCGCACCGACGCGCCGCGCATCAGGCGCATGAGGAGCGTTTCGAGTTGGTCATCGGCATGATGAGCGGTGGCGACGAACTCGGCGTCAAAGTCGCGCGCCATCTCGGCCAGCGCCGCATAGCGCAGCCGGCGGGCATTGCCTTCGACGTTGCCCGCTTCGTCGGCGGGGCGAATGTCGCGCCGGGAGAAGGGCAGCGCGAGCGTCCGGGCAAGGTCGCGGACGAAATCCGCCTCGGCATCGGCTTCGTCGCGCAGATGATGATGCACATGCCCGACGCGCAGGTCCAACCGCCAATGCTTCTGCACCGCCAGCGCGGCCAGCGCCCGCAGCAGGGCGACGGAGTCGGCCCCGCCGCTGACGGCGACAAGGATGCGGGCGCCCGCCTTGACCCTGCACCGGCGACGCAGCGACGCCGCCACCGCTTTGACCAGCGGCCGGCGATGGAGCATCATGGACGGATCAGCCGACATAACATGATGATAACGGAATCACCATGCACCAGCCCCACGCACAGGTCGTCGAACTTGCCGTCAACCTCGACGACGTGACCGGCGAAATCATCGGTGCGGCGAGCGAAACGCTTCTCGACGAGGGGGCGCTGGATGTATGGACCGCCGCGATCACCATGAAAAAGAATCGGCCCGCCGTCATGCTCAGCATGCTCTGCGAAGCGTCGCGCGCCGATTACTTCGCCCGCCGCATCATCGAACTGACCGGCAGCTTCGGCGTGCGGCATCGGACATGGGATCGGCTCGTGCTCGAGCGGCGCATCGAGACCGTGCAAACCGACTTCGGGCCCATCCGCGTCAAAGTCGGTTCGCTCGAACACGAGACGCTTGTCGCCAAGCCGGAGTTCGAGGACGTGCGCGCGGCGGCGCGGGAGCATCATGTGTCCGAGCGGCTCGTGCTCGATGCGGCGCGGGCGGCGGCGGCGAAGTGGCTGGCCGCACACCGGGGGGATGTGGTATGAATATGCCCATGCTCACGGTCACGCTCGCAGAAAGCTCGCTGTCCGGGTATCTCATGGCCGCGGGGGCGGTGCTTTTGATGATGCTGATCATGGTCAATGTGCGGAGCCGCTACGCCCGGCGTCAGCACGATCACCTTCCGCCGCGCGAACGGCTTGAGCGCGTCAAGCAGACGCACGGCATGCGCAACGACATGCGCGACATGATGGTCGAACTCGAAGAACTGACCCGCCGCTTCTCCGCGCAGCTTGACGCCAAATCAATGACGCTCGAAAAGCTGCTCGATCGCGCGGACCAGACGATCGCCAAGCTCGAGAATCTGACGGAGCAGTCCGCCGCCGCGCCGCCGGCCGCTCCGCCGAAGGAGCCGTATCGCCGCTCGCGCAAGACCGCCGCCGCCCAAGCCATCGACGCCGCCGCCGAACCGCCCGCGCCGCCGCCGGCCCCGGATGTGCTCTCCCAGCGCATCTACCAGCTCGCCGACGCGGGCAAATCCAGCGTCCAGATCGCCAAACAACTCGACGAACAGGTGGGCAAGGTCGAACTGATCCTCGCGCTAAGGCAGTAAGTCGCATTTGAGGAGCCCACACTTGAAAAGCGTGGGCTTCATGGCGTGTGAAAGACGATTCATTCGGGCCAGTCGCCGCTGAAGACTTCGACGGCGGGGCCGGTCATGTAGACGTGGTTGTCGGTTTCGCGCCATTCGAGGGTCAGGTCGCCGCCGGGGAGGTGGGCGAGGACTTTGCGGGCGGTGCGGTGGGTGAGCACGCCCGAGACGGCGACGGCGCAGGCGCCGGTGCCGCAGGCCATCGTGATCCCGCTGCCGCGCTCCCACGTCCGCATCGTCAGCTCGCCGGGCGAATGGACCTGCACGTAATGCACATTGATGCGGCGGGGGAAGGCGGCGTGGTGCTCGACCTTCGGGCCCAGCTTCGCCAACTCGACGGCGGCGACGTCCTTGACGAAAAACGTCGCGTGCGGATTGCCCATCGACACGTACATCGCGCCTTCGAGCGTGGCGTCGAACCTGGTCGCATCGACGGGGACCTTCGGCAATTCGAGAATCGGCTCGCCCATGTCGACGGTCGCCGTGGCGAGCTTGCCGTTGGCATCCAGCGTGTAGTCGATCGTCAGCACGCCGTTGCCGGTCTGCACGCGCATGGGCCTGGCCTTGGTCAGTCCGTGATCGAAGGCGTATTTGGCGACGCAACGGACGCCGTTGCCGCACATTTCGGATTCGGACCCGTCGGCGTTGAACATGCGCATGCGGACATCGGCCTTGACACCCGATTCCGGCGGGAGGATCAGGATGAGCCCGTCGCCGCCGACGCCCGTGTGCCGGTCGGCGATGCGCGGGGCGAGCGCGGCCGGATCGCGGACGGTTTCTTCGAACCCGTTGACGTAGACGTAGTCGTTACCGATGCCGTGCATCTTCGTGAATCGCATAGGTCTACATTGTACGCCCGTGGTCAAGGGCGAAAAGGCCGACCATCACGGCGACGCTGGACCAGCGGATGAGGCGGATCTGCGCATCGATCGAAAGTTTGCGGACCGGCTTGCCGACGAGCGAGCGGAGGTAGTCGATGCGCCATTGGATCGACCCATGGCGCCAGCTTCGCTGCTCGACCGTCATGTGATTGAGCAGCGCCACCTGCTTGAGCGCCCCCGCGACGGTGTCGACGGCTTCGGCGCTGACGTTCGTTTCGCAAAGGTGCTGCACAGCGAACGTGTCGGCCTGCCGCTCGAAGCGCCGCGAGATGTACCCGAAGATCAGGGCCCACGCACCGATCATGAACAGCGCCGACAGCCCGTCGACGCCGAGCTTCGCGGTGTGGTTGAGATGTTTGTATTCGATGCCGGTGACGAACTGAAGATGATCGGTGAGGGCGGCGATGAGGTCGCCGACGAACCAGAGGGCGGCTCCGGCGCAGACGATCATCCAGGGCATGTGGTGCCGCTTGACGTGGCCGAGTTCGTGGGCCATGACGGCTTCGATCTGCGCGTCGGTCATGCGTTCGAGCAGGCCGTCGGTGAGCAGGATGAACCGCAGCGGGGCGATGACGCCCATGACGGCGCCGTTGATCATGCCCCCGTAGGTGCGCCAAAGAAGAAGCTGCCGCACGCGCACGCGATATTGTCCGCACAGGTGCAGGAGCCGCTGGCGCAGCGCGCTTTCGGGGAGCGGGACGGTGTCCCAGATGTAGCGGATCATCAGGGGCGCCAGCGCGAACGCCGCCACGCCGCCGAGCATGGTGAACTCGACCTGGTACTGTTCGATGGTCGACCCGGGCGTCGCCCAGTGCCGCACGGACTCGGTCCATGTGAGAATCAGCAGCAGCGGCGCGAGCATCAGTAGAAGCTGATGGCGCACCTGCGAGAGGACATATTGCCGGCGGGACCAGATGGGGAAAATCGGGCCGCCCTCGTCGACGTTGCGAATCAGCGTCGCCTCGCGCATGCGGCGGTCGATCGGGTAATGGGCCCACCACATCGCCGTGATCGTCGCCAGCGGCGGAGCGAGCACGATCAGGTCCGGCAGGAGGACCCAGTCGCCGATCAGATCGCGGACCCACGTGAGCATGCCCAGGAGGTACAGGTCCGCCATGAAGACGCCGACGCACGCCGCGCGCGCCGCGCCGATGATCAGGTCCAGCCGGTGCAGCGTTTTCGTGACCCGGCCCGGCTCGCGCCGCATCACGCCCCGCGTCCGCGCGCACGCCGCCAGCACGATCATGAAAATCACCGCGTAGGGCAACAGCGCCGCCAGCGCCATCGCCCCATGCCCCCACAGCGGCTCGACCGCCATGCCCGCCTCGTCATGAGCCAGCAGCCCCATCATCAACATCAAAATGAGAATCTGCATCATGAGGAAAACTCGAAATCTGAAACTCGAAACACGAAGTAGAAACTACGCCGCTCCGTCCGCGCCGGTTCCCGCTTCTTTACTCCCCACTCCGCACTCCCCACTCCGCATTTATCTCCGCACCACTCCCATATCGACCACCACATCGTGCGGCTGGTAATAATCGACATTCAGCGTGTCGCGGTTGATGAATGTGAAGACGAGGGCGGAAAACTGTTGTGTGGCGGCGATGCGGTGCATGTCGCCGATGCCCGGGCCGGCGTAGATCTGGTTCTGATAGTCCTGGGCGTGAAAGTGGTAGTGGGCCAGCGCGGTGTAGCCGTCGAGGACGAGCTCCTTGGGCGGGTAATAGATCAGGTCGTGCCGGCGGACCATCGGCTTGTAGAGATGCGCATAGGGGTGATCGGCGTCGGTGAGTCGGATAAGTCCGCCGTATTCGGTGCTTTTGTCGGCGAGGTCGGCGTCGGCCTGTGCGAAGATCTGCTCGACGCTCGGCCGCTCGCTCATGAGTCGCGTCACCATCTCCAGCACGACAAAATCCGCCCACACCATCTGATCCTGCCATTCGCGCAGCCGCTGCGGGTGCGTATCCATCGGCCCGTCGTACGTCGGACCTTTGAGATAATGCGGCTGCGCATCGAAGAATCGCCCGAGCTTGTCCGCCAGTTGCGCCCGCGTCATCTTCAGCACCGCCGCATCCGTCTTCGCGAACCACACGAGCGTCGGCAGATGGCGCAGCTCCAGTCCGTGCCGCTGCTCGGGCGTGAGCGCGGCGACCACATCGCGCGCCGCGGCGTAAAAGTCGTGATGCTCCGGCGAGCGCAATACCTGAAGCCAGGCGATCGTCTCGGGGTTGTCCGGCACGACGCCCAGCTCCGTCGCCCCCGCCTGAAGATCCGCCACCAGCGGGTCCTTCGCCTTGATCGAACGCATGGCGGCGATCAGCTTGTCGGGGTCGTCGGTCAGCCGATGCAGAAGATCCCATGCGGCGGCGCGCTGCGTGATGGTGGCGTCGGTTCCTTCGGCGAAGACTTCCATGACGACCTGTTCGATCGGTTCGCCCGGCCGCAGCGCTTCGATGGCGGCGCGCTCCGGGCGGTCGGCGTCCCTGTACACCGGCGTGCGAAGCGAATAGTTCCGCACCAGCGCCGGCACGAAGTCGACCCAGCGGCGCTCGACGGCGATGTTCATGATGTGCTTGAGCGTTTCCCAGTCCTTGCAGAGCACGATGGCGCTTTTGAGGAACTGCTTGGCGTCGGCCTCATTGATCTCGACAAGCTGATCGACGGCGTAGTTGCTGAACTCGGCGGGGTAGCCGCGTTCCCAGACGAGCTTCTGGAGCACGGCGATGCGCTGGGGGTCGGCGTACAACTCGGCTTGGGCCTGATGGGCGGCGTCCCATCGCTTGCGCAGGCCTTCCTGCCGGTCGAGCATGACGGCGAGCGGATGGTCGTAATGGGTCGGGCCCGACGCGCAGGCGGTCAGGCACAGCAGCAGGGCGGCCGGGAGCGTGATGCGGGTCCACATGGGCTTTGCCTCCGTCGGCGGCATTGTAGCGAAGTCGCCCGCCGCTATAATGACGCCTTTAACCACCGCTGGAGCACGCCCCGATGTCCGACCCCGCCGCCGCCTCGACCAAGCCGACGCCCGCCACTGCTCACCCGACGCTGGCGCGTCTGAAGGCCCAGTTCCCCGGCGCGGGGCTCAAGGCCGCCGAGTTCCGCGGCGATACGACCGTGCTCGTGCCCGCGGCGATGCTGCATGACGTGATGGCGTTTCTCCGCTCCGATCCGGAGTGCGATTACGACTTCCTCTCCGACGTGTTCGGCATCGATTATCTGAATTATCCCGATGCGATGGGCCGCTTCGGCGTGGTGTACAACCTCGCGTCGTACAAGCACAATCGCCGGTTGTTCGTGAAGGTCCTGCTCAATCCGACGCTCGACACGACGGGCATCGAAGACGACCCCGCTCTGCACATCCCCTCCGTCTGCGACATCTGGCCCGGCGCCGAATGGAACGAGCGCGAGACGTTCGACATGTTCGGCATCCGCTTCGACGGCCACCCGGACCTCCGCCGCATCCTGACCTGGGAAAAGTTCCCCGCTCATCCCCTCCGCAAGGACTACCCCCTGACCGGCCGCGGCGAACGCGAAATGTACCGCGTCCTCGCCCGCGACTCGGCGTAGCCACTGCATCATCACCATCGCACCCCGCGGCACGGTCGCCCTCGACCGTGCTTTTTCGTTTGAGGATGTTCACTACGCGGGCACGAGGAATATGGGGAGTTACAAATTGAAAATTGCCCATGGAAAAATGCAAATTGCAAATTGAGGACGCGACGCCGCCAATTTGCAATTTGCAATGGTCAATTTACATTTTTCAATCGTCTCTTCCCCGTGTCCCCCGTGCCCCCGTGGTGAATTGAATCTTCTCAATGCGGCTTGGCGGCTTCGTAGTCGGCGGTCAATTTGGCGAGCTGGGCCTCGGCGTCGGTGACGGTTTTGGCCTGCTGGTCAAGCTGAGTCTGCGCCTGGCCGGCGTCGTTTTTCGTCTTTTCGACGGCGGCCTTCGCGGCTTCGAGACGCTTGGGGGCGGCGTCGGCGTCGGCCTGGGCTTTGGCCATCGCCTGCTGCGCCTGGGCGTATTTCGCCGCCGCATCGTTGGCTTTGGCGGCCATGTCGTCGACGATCTTCTTCTGAGCGTCACGCGCGGCGACCGCGGCGTCGGCCGGGCCCTTCGCGGCGGCGGCCCCGTCGGTAAGCTGCTTGATCTCGCCCGCCAGCGCGGCGATCGCGTCGCTGGCCGTCTTCTGATCGCCGGCGATCTTCGTGAACGCATCATTGGCGGCGGCGGCCTCCGACTGCGCCTTGGCCATCGCGCCGTTCATGACATTCAGCTCCGCCTGCATCGCGGCGACCTGACCGGCGATCTGCTTCTGCTCGCCGTCGAGTCGGGCGACGTTGTCGGTCGCCGCCTTCGCTTCGCCTTCGAGCTTCGCGACATTCTCCGTCATCGCCTTCTGCTCGCCATCGAGCTTGTCGCGCTCGGCGTTAAGCGCGCTCGCTTCATTGGTGAGCTGCGCCACGCGATCCGCCAGCGACTTGTCATCGGGTTTCTCGGCGGCGGCCTTCTGAGCGGCGGCCAGTTCGTCCGCCTTCGCTTTGGCCTTGTTCACCGCGTCATTGAGCACGTTGCCATGATCGGCGACCTGCTTGCGCGCCGCATCCAGCGCCGTCGTCTTCGCCGCCGCGTCGGCCTTGGCCTTCTCAAGCTCCTCCGTCTTGCCCTTGAGGTTCGCCTGTGACTGGGCGATGGCGTCCGTCTTGGCCTTGAGATCCTGCTGGGCTTTGGCGGCGGCGGCGTTCTTCGCATCGAGTTCGCCCTTGGCCTTGTTCATCGCGTCGGCCATGGCGTTCAAGTTGTTCTGCGCCGCGGCCATCTGATCCTGCTTCGTCTTGGCGTCAGCGAGCATCTTGTTCATGCCATCGACCTTCGCCTGCGCCTCGGCCTCCAGCGGCGCCAGCGCGTTCTTGGCATCGGCCAGCGCCTTGGCCGCATCGTCATTCGTCTTGCCCATCGCCTGCGCCTGCTGCTGAGCCGCCTGCACGAGGCCGGGGGCGTCGGCGATGAACTTCTGCGCGTCGTTGAGTTCCGCCGCCGCGGCGTCGGCCGCGTTGCGCGCAATCGTCAGTCCCGCCGCCAGCGCCGCCTGCCTGGCCTTCTGGTCCGCCAGCGCGTTGCGGGCGTCGTACACGCCGCTGAAGATCTTCGCCGCCTTGAAGCGGGTCAGGTCATGGTCGGCGTTGTTCATCGTCCCCACGATCTGTTCGAGCCGCCCCGCGTTCTCGCCCGCCGCTTTGGCCTTGTTCGCAAGGTCCGGCAGAGCGCTCGCGATCGCTTCGATTTCCTTGTTCATCGCGTGCGTCTGATCGACGAGCGTGTTGCGATCGGCTTCGATCTTCTTGTACGCCGCATCCTTTTCCGCCGCGTCCTTCTCGGCGGCGGCGACGGCGGCGTTGGCCCCATCGAGTTCGCCCTTGGCCTTGGCCAGCGTTTCCTCGGCCCCCTTGAGCGCATTGGCGCGATCGTTGACCTGGTTCTGCGCCGCCGTCTGTTCCTGATGCGCCTTGTCGGCGGCGCCCTTCGCCGATTCCACCGCCTTGGCGAAGTCGGCGTTGTCCTTGGCCTTGTCCAGTTCCTCCTGCGCCTTCTTGAGCGCTTCATCCGCCGCGGCCACGGCCTTGTTCTTCTCCTGAAGCTGCTTCATCGCTTCGCCATGCTCCTGGCGCGCCTTCTCGGCGGCGCCATTGGCCTGTGCGAACGCATCGTTCCTGCCCTTCGCTTCGTTGCGCTTGGCGTTGAGCGTATTGTTGGCCTGATCGCGCGGGCCGGCGGCGGCCTGCATCTGCTTGGCCATCTCCTCGATGCGGCCCTGATGCGCCTTGACCTGCTCCTCGAGCTGGGCCTTGCGGCCCGTCGCGCCGGCCAGTTCGTCCGCCGCCTTCTTTGCCGCGTCGCGCGCGGCGTTGAACTCATTGGTCAGGTTCGGATTCTGCGTGCGAAGCTGCGAAAGCTGCTCACTCAGCGATGCGATGCGCTGATCGAGCGTCGGGGGATTGGCGGTCAGGTCGGTGACGATCGCGCCGCTTTCGGAATCGAACACGCGGACGATGCCCGTCCAGTCGCCGCCGACGACGCGCTTGCCGTCATACGTGAACGTCGCGCGCGTCGCCAGATCGGGGAACGCCTCCAGTTCGCGAATCTGCTTGCCCTCGCCGTCCCAGAGCCGGATGCGCTGATCGCGACCGGCTGAGACGAGACGCCCGTCGTGCGTGTAACGCACATCGAGCACGCCGCCGTTGTGCGCGTTCCAGCTTTTGATCTGGTTCCCGTTCTGCATGTCCCAAAGCTTGATCGTCCCGTCCTCCGACGCCGACGCCAGCACGTTGGAGTCGGGGCGCCAGGCCACGGCCGTGATCGCCCCCTTGTGTCCGCGCAGGTCGTAGAACATCTCGCCCGTCGGCGCTTCCCAGACGTGCAGCCCGCCGTTGCGGTCGCCGGACGCCATCAAGACGCCGTCGGGGCTGAACGCGATGGCCAGCACCCAGTCGGTATGCTTCTTGATCGAGTAGCGCAGCGAGCCGTCGGAAGTGTTGAACGCTTTGACGAGCTTGTTGGGCCCGCCGATGGCGATCATCGACTGATTGGGCGTGATGTCGGCGGCGAGCACCGAGTCGAATTCATCGCCGACGCTCGTGACCCGCCGCCCGTCGGCGACGTCCCAGAGCACGGCGAGCCCGTGATCGGCCCCGTGTCCGCCGGCGGTCAGAATGTACTTGCCGTTGCGCGTGAACCGCACCACATCCGGCACGCCTTCGCGGAAGGGCAGCAGCCCGAGCATCCGCCAGTCGTCGGAGTTGTAGAGAATGACCTGCTTCTGCCCGCCGACGGCGATCAGCGGGGCCCACGGACTGCTCGTCACCGCCAGCAGGGCGTTGGCCCGGCCCGTGTGAACGATCGGCTCCATCAACAGATCGCCCGGCATCGGCGGCGGACCGTCGGGCTTGCCCACCGAAATCTCGCCCAGCGCCAGATTCACCTTCGGCTTGCTGATGGGCATCGCCTTGGACCCGCTCGTCTCCAGCAGCCCGCCTTCGATCCACGCCTTGATCGTGTCGATCTGGTCCTGCGGAATCTTGGGTTTTTTCGGCGGCATGTTCGGCTCTTCCTCGTGATTGACCACGAGGAAGAGCGTCGACTGCCCCGCGTTGCCCGCCGTGACGATCTCGCCGGAGCTGGAACCGGCCATCAGTCCGCCGAAGTTCGACAGATCCAGGTCGCCCTTTTTCTTGTCGGGGTTGTGACAGGACGAGCAGTGCTCGCGGATGATCGGCGCGATGTTGTCGTTGAAGTTGAGCTTCGGCGCAGCCAAAGCGCCCGATGCGCTCAGGGCTGAAACACCCAGCGCGATGCACCATCTGCGACCGCGGTCATCCGTGAAAAACTTCGTACTCATCAGCAGGCGAGCTCCGAAAGGTGGCGGGTCCTCAGATTTCTCCCGATGCGCGGGAGGGCTTTTTCCATCCCCTCCCCCTCGAAGGGGGAGGCCGGGAGGGGGATTGCTTCTTCAGGCATGTCGAGTCATGCGTGTCGTTCCCGATCCCCGGAATCCCTCCCCCAGCCCCTCCCTTCAAGGGAGGGGTGAAAAGGTCAATGGTTGAACAGGAATTCCTTGGAGTTGAGCAGGGCCCAGAAGAGGTCTTCGAGTTCCTGCCGGGGGTCCTTGGCGTCCTTCATCATCTGCGAAATCCGCCCGGCTTCGTCGGCGGTGGGTTTGCGGCCGAAGCAGCGGATGTACAGGTCTTCGACGATCTGCTCGGGCGTCTTGCCGTCCTTGAGGGCCTGTTCGACGATCTTGCCCTGCTTGATCTTCCGCTCGACGGTGTCGCCGTTGAGCAGATGCAGCGCCTGCGAGAGATTGGGCTCCATCTTCACTTCGCACGAGCACACCGACTCGCGCTCCGCACGTCCGAACGTCTTGAGGAAGTACGTTGACGTCGCGCCGTCGGCGATCTGCACCGCTCGCGATCCCTTGGGCAGACCGCGGAACTTGTTCTCGTCCATCGTGTCGGTCACTTCCGAGATCGAATCGAAAAGCACTTCGGCGCGCATGCGGCGGATGTACGAGTGGGAGAAGTTCGTGCCGTCGGATTCGTTGGAGTCGTTCGTCACGGTCGAAAGCTGATACGTGCGGGAGGTGCAGATGTCGCGCACCAGCTTCTTGAAGTCGTAGTTGTACTCGGTGAATTTCTTGCCGAGGGCGTCGAGCAGTTCGGGGTTGACGGCGGGGTTGGACACGCGGACGTCGTCGACGGGTTCGACGATGCCCCGGCCGAAGAAGTGCGACCAGACGATATTCGCCAGGTTCTTGGCGAAATACGGATTGTCCGGCGAGGCGAGCCATTCGGCGAGCACCACGCGGCGGTCCTTGCCCTTGACGTCGGGCGAGGCCCCGCCGAGGAACTTGGGCTCCATCACGCGGTTGTCGACGGGATGACGGATGTCGCCATTGCCCTTGTTGAAGATGATCTGCTCGCGGGGGTCTTCGGCGTTCTTGCGGCCGACCTGCGTGAAGAACGACACGAAGCTGTAGTAGTCGTCCATCGTCCAGCGGTCGAAGGGATGATTGTGGCACTGAGCGCACTGAATGCGCATGCCCATGAAGACCTGCGCGACGTTCTCGGCGAGCTTCTTGTCATCGCGCTCGACCTGATAGAAGTTCGTCGCCGGCACGCTGAACGTCCCGCCCGACGAACTCAAAAGCTGCTGCACGATCTGGTTCATCGGCACGTTGTTGGCGAGCTGCTCGGACATCCAGTTGTAGTAGAGCAGGGCGGCTTTGTAGCTTAACGCCTGATTGCCGGCGTTGTTGTCGGAGCTGATCTGAAGCAGCTCGGAGAACTTCATGACCCACATCTCGACGAATTCCTTGCGGCTCAAAAGATCGTCGACGAGCTTGGCCCGCTTGTCGGGGTCGGTGTCGGCCATGAACTTGTCGTACTCGGCGCGCGTCGGCAGGGAGCCGATGATGTCGATCGTCGCGCGGCGGAGGAACGTCTCGTCGGAGCAGAGCGGCGAGGGCGTGATGCGCAGCTTCTTGAGCTTGTCGTCGACCAGTTCGTCGATGTAGTTGCTTTCCTTCACGTCCTGCCAGGCGTACTGCAAACCCTTGGGCAGCACGATGGCGTTGGACCCGACGGTGAACTCATCGAAGCGGGCCATGACGTACGCCTCGCCGCGCTGGCCGGCGACGACCTGGCCTTCGGGGTCGATCTTGCAGGAGACATCGTTGTTGGACATGAACACGGCGTAGCGCGTCACATCCCGATCGGTCCCGTCGGTGTAGTGCGCCAGCACGGTCATCTGCTGCGCGGCCCCGGCGCCGTCCATGACCAGCTTGTGCGGATACATCTCGATGCCGACGCACTTGGCGACATCCTTGACGTCATCCGGCGCGCCGGCTTCGAGCCAGCGGACGAGCGTGGCGTAGTATTCGGTTTCGGGCTTGAACAGTTCGCCGCCGGTGTGGTTGACTTTGCCGATGGCTTTTTCGACGAGGAGGGATTCGGCGGGGAGGGCGAGATTGATGCGCCGGCCGCTCATTTCGCGCGTGATGCGGTAGTAGTCGCCGGCGGGGTCGTAGCCGAAGAGCGAGAGGTGGAAGCCGTCTTTGCCGCTCGCTGAGCCGTGACACGATCCGCTGTTGCAACCGGCCTTGGCGAAGACGGGCATGACGTCGAGGCGGAAGCTGATGGGGCGTTCGGTCTGGGCGTCTTTGACGTTGACGGGGACGGTCAGTTTCTGTCCGCCGTATTCGACGAACATCTGCGTTTGGCCGTCCTTGGCGGGGTGGATCACGTGACCCTCGACCTTGACGAGCGAAGCGTCGGCGAAGCTGAGCTTGGCGTCGTTGGTGACATCGCGCGTGATGCCGTCGTCGTAGGTCGCCTGCACGACGAAGGACTGGCGGTCGCGGAGGGTATTAAGGTTGACGGCATCGGGCATGACGACGACGGACTTGAGCGCCGCCTCGCCGCGCACAAGGGTCGAAGCCGCCAGCAGCATCGCGGCGGCGAGGATGACACGGCGGATCGGGGTCCGGTCGATGGTTCGAGTGAGGGTATGCAACATCACTTATTTGCCCTCCGCTTTCGCTTTGGCTTTTTCGGCGAGTTCCTGACGAAGCTGCTCGAGGCGGGAGAGCGGCTTGGGCGGCGGCTCGTTGGGCTTGGCCTCGGGCTTGGGTTCGTCCTTCTTGGGTTCGGCTTTCTTTTCGACCGGGGCGGGGCGCGGCTTGTCGATCCGCAGGACGCTGCCCCCGGCCAGACTCTGCACGATCGGCTCGCCGTTCTGAATCAGCGTGAACTGGCAGAAGAGCGACTTGTGCTGACCCACCGGGCTGTTCGGGTCCGTCTTGATGTGGAAGACCGCCTGCTTGGAATCCTTGGTGATCATCACGGGCTCGGCCGTCACCTTGTCGGGCAGGCCGAACAGTTCGAGCTTCGCTTCGCCGTCAAAGGGCTGCCGCTGCTCGAGCTCGCAGACGATGTCGACGGGCTGACCCTGCTCGCAACTGACCATCTCCATCTTGCCCACGACATACTCGGGCACGATGTTGAGCTTGGCCATCTGCGTGGCGATGTACTGCCGTCCGCCGTTGACGTTCGCCCAGGCGACCATGCAGATGTCCCACGTGCCGGTCGCGGCGTTGCCGTTGGCATTGACGGGGTATTCGACTTCGTTTTTGCCTTTGTCCATCGTGACCGTCGAGTTGCAGTTGAACCCCGGCGAGCGGCGGAGCATCTGCACCGTGATCGGCTCGTCGAACCCGTCCTTCCGCTCGGCCACGACCTTGATGTTCATCCGCCCCGACTGCGCCAAGGGGACCTTCGGCTCGACGATGCTCACCTTGAACGGCACCTCGTCCTGCACCGCCATCGTGAACTGCGGCACCGTCGTCGAGATGTACGCCGTGTTGTTGGGCTGCCCGCGGACGAGCACGACGGTCTGGCTGAACGTGCCCTTGATGTTGTTCTTGTCCGCATCGATGTGCTCGCCGCGCAGCGTCGTCAGCTCGCCGCCGATCGGCGCATCGGGCGCGGCCTCGAAGAGAATCGGCACTTCGCTGACGTTGTCCGCCATGTTCGGCGCGATCATCTGCACGCCCTGCGGCATGTGATCGATGAGGAACTTCAATTCCCCGCCGAAGTTCTCGCGCTTCGCCGATAGCAGAATGGCGAAGCGGTTGCCCTTGGGGATGCTCGCCATCTGGCGCGTCTGCGTGTCATCCCGGTCGGCCTGCGGAATGGTGAAACTCACCGCCGGCGCCTTGGGCGTGATCTCCACGCGATACACATAATCCGGCCCGCCCTTGCCGAGCTGATCGGTGACGGACAAGACGTACTCGCCGTCCTCCTTGACCTGGAAGTTGAGGTAGCTGTCGAGCCCGCCGGAGTCGTCGTTGCCGCCGACGTTGGCGATCGACATCACCGGATCCAGCGGCGATCGCAGCGCCCGGGCGTACACGCGCACATCCAGATTCTGGCCTTTTTTAGCTTTGAATTTGAACAGATCGACATCGCCGGCTTTTTCGATCACGCCGTTGATCGCGACCGGCAGTTCGGCGTCGACGACGTTCGGAGCGCCGTAGTCATTGTTGGGCTCCGCTTCGTTGTACGAACCGAAGGGCGAGACGCGCATGTAGTTGGGCGACGGGCTGGACGCGCCGTTCTGCTCCGCGTACACGCCGTACATCTCGTTGGGCTGATCGGGAAGCTTGATCGTCTTCTCGATCGGCCCGGACACGTCGCCGACGAATGTGACCTTCAGTTCCTCGCCGACTTTCCCGCCGGGCGGGTAGACGGCCCGGGGGCGCGGGAAGTCGCCGATGTGCAGGCGGTACTGCGAATCGCCCGACCCGCCGTAGCTGCTTTCGCGCACCATCACGATGTAGTTGCCGTCCGCCGGCGCGACCACCGATGCGTAGCAGTCCTGCCAGAGCAGCGGGATGTCGTCGCACGACGCCAGCTCGAACCGCCGCATGTCCATGATCGCCACATACGGATCGAAATTCCTGCGGCCGAGTCGAATGGCTTCGACCTCGGCGCTGATGCGCTGGCCCTGCTTGGCTTCGATCAGGTAATAGTCGATGTCTTCGTTTTCGACGACGCCCTCGATCGTCGTATTCATGGCGACTTTCTGCGGGGCGTCGAAACTGCTGTTGGGCTCCGCCTCGCCGACCATCGGGTAGGGGCCGACGAAGAACGTCTTCAGGTCGGTCAGCCCGAACTTCGTGCGCAGGCGCAGATGATGCTCTCCCAGCGGCACGTCGGCGGCGACATTCAGGTGCACCTTGATGTGCGTGCCCTTGTCGCCGACGACTTCGAGGTTCGTGACGGTGAAGCCCGGTTCGTAGAACATGACTTCCTGCGGCTCGTCGAGGCGTTTGCCGGCCAGGTCGAGCGTGCCTTCGACGCCGCGCTGCACGCCGCCCTGTTGAATCCCGTCCAGGTCCGGCGGGCCGACGGCGATCGCGTCCAGTGAGGTCGTCAGCAGCAGGGCGGCGCAGGCGATGGCCGTCCGAATAACCGGAAGGGTTTGTGCGGAGAGGTGTGATTGCATGTCGTCCCCAAGGGGCATGGGTCTCGTCGATCCGGCGCGCGGAACAGGCCGGCGCACGAAGCACGGTGCATCAGGCGATGAGGTCCTTGATGACCTGCCCGTCCTTGACGATCTCGATGGGCCGCGCGCCCGGAGCCATCAGCTCCTTGTCGGCGACGATGCCCATCTGGTTGTACACGGTCGTGGCCCAGTCCGGAACGGTCAGGCCGTCCTCTTCGGGCTCCGTGCTCGTCGTGTCGCTCTTGCCGTAGATGAGGCCCTTCTTGAGTCCGCCGCCGGCCATGACGATCGAGAAGACCTTGGGGTAGTGGTCGCGGCCGGCATCGTTGTTGATCTTGGGCGTGCGGCCGAATTCGCTGGTGACCATGACCAGCGTGCTGTCGAGCATGCCTCGCTTGTCCAGGTCGCTGATCAGCGCCGCCAGCGCCTGATCGAGCTTGGGCGCCTGATTCTTGAAGGCGTTTTCGATCTTCTGGTGATGGTCCCATCCGCCGAACGTCATCGACACGAAGCGGACGCCGCCCTCGACGAGCCGGCGGCAAA
Source organism: Planctomycetota bacterium (assembly GCA_016125255.1). Taxonomy (NCBI): domain Bacteria; kingdom Pseudomonadati; phylum Planctomycetota; species Planctomycetota bacterium. The sequence goes on from WGMD01000020.1 coordinate 128,649, forward strand.
GCAGCATGCGCATGCCCGCATCGTTCTGGCCGTACATGTTCTTGGTTTCTTCCGATTCCGCGTCGAGCTGGAACGCTTCGCGGGCGCCCTTGGAGCTGATCATCGCGTACGCCCGCTGATAGAACGAGTCCATCGCGTCCAGCGCATCGGACTTCTCCATCGAGCGGAAGTGCGCATCGACCGTATCCAGCAGCGTGCGCCGCTGATCGAACCGGGCGCTGTCCACGCCGCTCGGCAGCGACAGGTCGCGCACGGCGAATCCCTTGTTCGCCGGATCGGCGCCGAGACTGAACGGGCCGTAGGCGCTGGACAGATACCCGGAGCCGGCGAAGACATTGGGCTGGCTCGGCACGCAGACGTAGGGGGGCATGCTGTTGCGCGACCCGAACTCGTGCGACACGACCGAGCCGATCGACGGGAACTGAAGCGCCGGGCTGGGCCGGTAGCCGGTGAACATGTTGTGCGTGCCGCGCTCGTGGGCCGCTTCGCCGTGCGTCATGCCGCGGCAGACGACGAGCTTGTCGGCGATGTCGGCGCACTTGGCGAACGACTCGCTGAAGTATTCGCCGCTGATCTTCGTCTTGACGGTGCCCAGCGACCCGCGGTACTCCAGCGGGGCGTAGAGCTTGGGGTCCCAGGATTCCTGCGCCGCCATGCCGCCGGGCAGGAAGATATTGATCACGCTCTTGGCCGGGCCTTCCTTCGATTCGTAATTCTTCTGAGCCGCTTCGAGGCGAAGGGCGTCGCCGAGCGTCAGCCCCAGGCCCCCGATCACGCCGACCTGCATGAAGGTTCGACGGTTCGTACGTGTGCGGAAGTGATACGGATCGTCCAGCCACGTGCCTCGAATTGGATTGCTCATCGCGTCGTTCCTTCAGTAAGAGTTCGTGGGACCCAGATCATTGGGGGCGGGGTGTGGGGTGGTGCGGCGTCGTCCCGGGCGGAGAGTGCACCTGTTCACGCATTAAGGGTATTGTTCGTCGTCGAGCCGAGTCGGACAAGTGACCCTAAAATTTTCCTTATGCGTTTTGGCCGGATCGGCGTGATTACCGATGATGGCACGATGCTATTCTACCATCGGGTCCAACGGCCGCAACCTCAAAATAATTGCCCCCGTTTTCCAACTTCCGCCCAGGTGATCCGACGCCCCACGCAAGTCGCACCCCGATCCTGCCGATACCGCTCGTGGAGGATGTTCCATGCCTGAACAAGTCATCCGCATCATGTGTCCGAACCTCAAGTGCCGCCGCATCCTCGGCGTGCCCCCCACCGCGCGCGGTAAAAACATCCGCTGCGGCAGCTGCGGGTCCAACGTCCGCGTCCCCGCCGCTCCCCCGGCCCCGGCGCCCGCTGAAACCGCAAAGACCGTCGAGTAACACGCGACTCGCTTTGCATCAACCCCCAGCTTGACTAAGATGGCCCGGCGACGCGCGCGCGTCGCCTTTTTCGCTGCGCTTCCCAAAGGGCCATCCCCATGTTCCAAGGCGCTTTCACCGCCATCGTCACTCCCTTCGCCAACGGTCAGCTCGACGAAGCACGACTCCGCGACAACGTCGAATTCCAGATCGCCGGCTCCATCGACGGGCTCGTCCCCGTCGGAACCACCGGCGAGTCCCCGACCCTGACTCACGCCGAGCATAACCGCGTCGTCGATGTCGTCATCGAAGCCGTCAACGGCCGCGTCCCCGTCATCGCCGGCACCGGCTCCAACTCCACCGCCGAAGCCCTCGAATCCACGCGCCACGCCGCCGACGCCGGCGCCGCCGCATCCCTCCAGGTCAATCCCTACTACAACAAGCCCACGCAGGAAGGCCTCTACCGTCACTTTGCCACCATCGCCGACGAAGTCGACCTGCCCATCGTCCTCTACAACATCCCCGGCCGATCCGCCGTCGCCCTGACGATTGGCACCATCCAGCGCCTCGCCAAGCACCCCAACATCGTCGCCATCAAGGAAGCGACCGGCTCCCTCGACCTCGCCTCCGAAATCTGCGCGACCACCGACCTGGCCGTCCTCTCCGGCGACGACTCGCTCACCTTGCCCCTCATGTCCGTCGGCGGCAAGGGCGTCATCTCCGTGGCGTCGAACATCATCCCCGACCGCGTCACCCGCATGGTCCACCTCGCCCTCGGCAACCAGTGGGCCGAAGCCCGAGCCGCCCACCTGGAAATGTTCGAACTCTTCAAGGGTCTCTTCGTCGAGACGAATCCCATCCCCGTCAAGACCGCCATGATGCTCATGGGCATGGACAGCGGCGAATTCCGCCTCCCCATGTGCGAACTCGCCCAGTCGAATCTCCCCGCCCTCGAAACATTGCTCCGCAAGCACCACGTCCTGACCACCACCCCCGCCACGCGCTGACCCATTTAGCGGCGGCGCTCGCCCCGCGCGGGAATTTCACATTCCCATTCCCCCTGTTTAGCGACGCCGCAACGCGGCGTGCTTCTTATTTCTTCGAGAACCCCGTTACACCCGCACCTCTCCCGCCATCAATAATCACAGAGGTGCCCCATGCTCCTGACCCGCCTCGACAATCCGGCCGCCGCCGCGCCCCGCGTGACGCCCTCCGTCCTTGTCTCGTCCGACAACGAGCGCATGGTCCGCCGCTACGTCGCCGCCCTCTGCCACCAGCCCCGCGATGTCGACGACCTGACGCAGGAAGTCTTCGTCCGCGCCCTGACCCGCATCAATTCAATCCACAGCCCCGACGCCGCCCCGCGCTATCTCCGCGGCGTCGCCCGCAAAGTCGTGCAGGAGCATTTCCGCTCGCGCACACGCAGTCAGCGTCATGTCGAACTGACCGCCGAAGCGGTCGCCGGCTCCGTCCGCACGCCCGCCGCGCTCTGCGCCGATCGCGATGCCCTCCGCGCTCTGCGCGACGCCATCGCCGCCTTGCCTATCGTCTCCCGCCGCATGCTCGAAATGCGCTATCACGATGATCGATCCGCCGCGCAGATCGCCGCCGCACTCGACATCGATCACGCCGCCGTCCGCATGAGTCTCATGCGCATCCGCCAGCGCCTCCGCCGCGCCATCGGCCCGCATCTCTGACAACCTGACCCGACCCAGCGTCCCCAACCTCCGTGCGCGATCGCCGCGCGACCATCATGGAGTTCACAAATCATGGCTTTCGTCATTACCGACAAATGTGTCGGCGTCAAAGACGCCGGATGCGTCAGCGTCTGCCCCAGCGACTGCATCGCCCCGCGTCCCCACGACCCCGACTTCCCTGCCGCGACCCAACTGTACATCGACCCCCACGATTGCATCGACTGCGGCCTGTGCGTCGACGAATGCCCAGCCCGCGCCATCTTCGCCGAATCCGACCTCACCGGCGACGACCGCCGCTTCATCGCCCTCAACGCCGCCCACTTCAAGCGCCAACCCTGACCCCCCGTTTTGCATTATCGCATTACCCCGTGTAGAGCGGTATCGCAAATCAAATCGCGTTCCAAACGAGCCGCGACCGTGAGGGAGCGGTCAAGGAACATGATTGGATGCGGGTTCGACCGCTCGCTGACGCGCGCGGCTCGTTGAAGACGTGCAGCTACGCATTTATTGAAACTGCTTTAGGGCGTCCATGCATACCGTCGTTTCGTGCGGGAGCCCCGCTGGTAATGCGGGTCGTTGACCGGCACCGCGACCTCGTCCATGAATCGTGCGCCGAGTCGTTCGATGGTCCGCCGCGACGCGGCATTGTCTGGGTCGCACGTGACGATGACGGTTTCGTAGATCGATCGAACAAACGGCCCGATCGCCCGGCAGGCGGCATACGCATAACCCCGCCCGCGAAAACGCTCCGCGATCTCAAACCCGATATGCCCGGCACAAAGACGCACATGCTCCGTCTCCCCCACACGAAAGTTGATATGCCCCGCATCCGAACCGTCCGCCGCGATGATGCGAAAATGAAAAGACGGCACCAACCCCCGCGCCGCCTCACCGGGCACCACACGACTGAACCGCACCGTCACCTCGCCGAACGCCAACGATTCCGGCGGCAAGGGAAGCGACTCGATTTGTGTCGGATCGGTCATGAAACTCACGCCCATCCTTCTGTCGGTCCATGATCGCCTCAGCCGTCAATATCCCGTTTCTTCCGCAACAAGTTCGCCATCGCAGAAGACTCGATACGATTGAGGACGAAGACCCGCGAAGAACACCGGGCGCGACTTTTCGATGACCAGTGTGTGTCCGTCGAATTCGACGTGCCAGATGCGCTTGCATGAGAATGAAAAGTGTGTTCCCAGATTGTATGGACTTTGCAACGGGACGCGGACGCCGTCGACCGTGACCACGGCGCGGCCGGTAAACCAATGGCGTGAGAACTCGACGCACTTGCCGGAAATGGTCACATTGAATTTCATACCGTTTCCGATCTCACCCCGGCTTCACCCACGACATCCCGTTCCGCTCCGCCGCGGCCATCATGCGCTGGATCATGGCATCGTTGATCTCCGGCAATGCGGCGTTGCGGTCGGTCGTCGGCGTGAACGATTCTTCGAAGAACTGCTGCATGCCCGTCGGGCCGGCGGGGGAGATGATCACGATCGCACGGGCGGGGACCGTTTCTTCGTTCTTGATCGAATGCACCGTGCCGCGCGGAATGTGGATGAAGTCCCCCTGTTTGGCGCGAATCGTCCGTCCCCCCGCGGTGAACGTCGCCCCGCCTTCGAGCATGTAAAACGTCTCGTCCTCAAAATGATGCACATGCGGCGGCGGCCCGCCCCCCGGCGCGATCACCCCCTCCACAATGAAACAACTCCCATGCGTTTCCAACCCCGTCGCCAAAAACGTCACCCGATCCGCCGGCCCGCAATACATCGGCCCCGTCCCCGCGGGCACATACTTGACCGGCTCCGGATTCGACATGATGCAATGCCCTCCGATTGAGTTGAGTAGCGCCGCGATACAGGTCCGCCCCGGCCGGACACGATTTGCATGATGATACTCAAACCCCGTCGATGATCCATCGCGCGACGGGCGCGGGGCAACGGCGCTGGGGTGAGGTGACGGGCGGCGGCGCGGCATCCGGTTTATCCATTCCGCGCATCGGCCCGAACCGGCCCGGAACGGGTCGGCGATATAGCCGACCCCTTTGGGGTCGGGGTTGGGGCATTGGGTTGAACGGGGGGCGCGATGCGGAAGTGGGTATCCGGGGGCGGGGATTTTGTCGGATTTCGCACGGGGGTGTCGCGGATCGCGCATGCGGGAGGCAAATCTGCCCGCTGTGTGCGCATGGGTTTTTGTAAGTCGAGGAAATGCGTCGCACAGGCGTGACATGGCGCGATTTGACTGTGCGCATGGGCGCGCCCGTGCGCGCGGGAAGTCGCGTGGGGCGGCGATTTTGTGGGATTTTGAGGGCGGAAACGGGGGCGCACAGGGCGGGCGAAAATCGGAGTGGGGCGCGCGCCGGTGCGCGGGGGAGAAGCCCCGCTCCGCTGAAGCGGGGCGGGCCGGGTGGAGAATTGAGTAGGGGTCAAAGACCCGCGAGGAGGACGGCGAGGAGGCCCTTTTGGGCGTGGAGCCGGTTGTGGGCTTGGGGGAAAACGCGGGAGGGGGGGCCGTCCATGGCGGCGTCGGTGATCTCGATGCCCCGGTAGGCGGGGAGGCAGTGCAGGACGACGGCGTGCGGGGCGGCGGCGGCGATGAGCTGATTGTTGATCTGATAGGGGGCGAACACCTTGAGCCGCGCGGCTTTCTCCTCCTCCTGACCCATCGACACGAACGTATCGGCGTAGAGGGCGTCGGCGCCCTTGGCGGCTTGGAAGGGGTCTTCGGTGACGATGAGTTTGCCGCCGGCGGCCTGGCGTTCGATGCGTGCGATCGCAGCGTCGGAGAAGGAGTAATCGCGCGGGGCGGCGAGCGTGAAGTTCACGCCGAGTTTGACGCATAGTTCAGCCAGACTCAGCGCGACATTGTTGCCATCGCCGACGAACGCCACCGTGCGGCCGGCGAGGTCCGGGCCGAATTCGTCGATGAGCGTCATGACGTCGGCGAGGGCCTGACACGGATGCGAATCATCGGAGAGGGCATTGATGACGGGCACGCTCGCGTGCTCCGCCATGCTCAGCAGTTTCGCGTGCTCGGCGACGCGCGCCATGATGGCGTGCACCATGCCGCTCAGGACGCGCGCCACATCCTCGGGGCTCTCCCGCTTGCCGAGGCCGATCTCCTGATTGGACAGCGGCACGGCGTGCCCGCCGAGTTCGGTGACGGCCAGCTCGAAGCTCACGCGCGTGCGCAAGCTGGGCTTTTCGAAGATCATCGCCATCGACTTGCCGCGCAGGAGCGGATCGTTGACGCCCGCCTCCGCCCGCTGCTTGCGCAGCTTCACCCCGACGTCCAGCACGTGCTGGAGCCACTGCGGCGAATGGTCGGCGATGTCGATGAAATGAGTCATGAGCAGCTTTCAGCAGTCAGCGTTCAGTCATCAGCGGATAAGGCATTCAAGCGACAACGCTGAATGCTGACCGCTGATGCCTGGCGGCTATTCCAATACGATTTCGGTTCCGATGCCCGTGCGGGAGAAGATTTCCAGCAGGAGCGAATGCGGGATGCGGCCGTCGACGATGTGCACCTTCTTGACGCCGCCGGCGAGCGCGGTGAACGCCGCCTCTACCTTCGGGAGCATGCCCGCGGAGATGATGCCTTTCTCGACCAGCTCTTCGATCTGCGCCTTGGTCAGATGGCTCACCAGCGTGTCGGCCCCTTCGCCGGTGCGGATGCCGTGCGTGTCGGACACAAGCACGAGCTTCTCGGCTCCGAGCGAACCGGCGATCTTCCCGGCGGCGGAGTCGGCGTTAATGTTCAATTTCCCGCCCGCACTGTCGCGCGCGATCGGAGCGATCACCGGAATGTACTCGGAGGCGATGAGCACCTTGAGCAGATTCGTGTTGACCGAATCGACTTCGCCGACGTAGCCCACGTCGATCTTGCGATTGTCCTCGCCCTTGAGGTAGAGCCGCTTGCCGAAGATCACGCAGCTCGCCAAGCTGTGCAGCGGCATGGCCAGATGTTCGTAGGCATTGATCTGATCGACGATGAACTTGTTGACGTCGTTGATGAGTACATGCTCGGCGATCGTCAGCGTGCGCTCGTCGGTGTAGCGACGGCCCTGCACGAACTGCGCTTCCAATCCCTCCGCCGCCATCGCCTGATTGATCGCCTTGCCGCCGCCATGCACGACGACCGGGCGCATGCCCACCGCGTCCATGAAGCACACGTCACGGATGAGCCCCTTGAGCGCTTCGGGGTCGTCCATGATCGATCCGCCGACTTTGACGACAATCGTGGCGTTCTCGAACTGGCGGATGTACTGATGCGCTTCGATCAGCACCGCGGCTTTCTGAATGGCTTCTTCCATGACCGGCTGTCCCATAGCGAGCATCCCAAGGGGGAAAAACGCACATGATACCGGCTTGCCCGCGCGTTTGCCAACCGCTGGCCGTTCGCACACAATGCCGGGCTATGCAACACACACCGATTCGCTTCATCGTGGCGCTTGCCGCCGTGCTGTTCCTTCACACCGTCGCCTTCGCGCAGTCCAATGCCGCGCTGATGATCAAGCCGTGGACCGAGGGTCAGGCCGGCTCCGTCAACGCCCAGTTCGTCTATCAGGGCAGCAGCCACACGCGCGACGCCGCCCGCAACGACTTCTCCCTCCAGCGCTACGAAGCGACCGGCCGATTCCGCTTCAACACCACCGATGAGCACAGCCCCGCCGTCGGGTTCAACATCCTTCAGTACCAGCTCGACTCGCCCGACCCGCGCCTGCCCGAGCGGCTCTCCGATCAGTCCTTCGCCGTCGGCTTCGGCGTCGGCAAATATGAAGACTGGGAATTCGGCCTCACCGCCGGCGTCGGCTTCGCCGGTGACAATCCCTACGGCGACAGCAACGGCTTCTACGCCAAGGCCGACTTCATCGCCTCCCGCAAGATCAACGCCGACGAATCGCTTCAACTCTTCCTCAACTACAACGGCAATCGCACCTTCCTCCCCGATGTCCCCTTGCCGGGCGTCGCCTTCAACCACCGCGTCAGCGACGAACTGACCTACACCGCCGGTCTGCCGTTCAGCTCCATCAAATGGCAGCCCGGCGCCGGTCCGTGGACCCTCCGAGCGTCGTACGCCATTCCTTTCACCGTCGACGCCGCCGTCGAATATGCGGTGACGGACACGCTGTCGCTTCAGGCCTCATTCCACAACGACTTCAACGCCTTCCACATCGACCGCACCGACGACCACACGCGCCTGTTCTTCGAGCAGCGCCGCATCGAGGCCGGCCTCCGCTGGACCGCCTGCCGCAACTGCACCCTCGACCTCGCCGCCGGCTACGCCTTCAGCCAGAAATTCTCCACCGGCTTCGACTCCCGCGACCTGGACACGCTTTTGAAAGTATCGAACGCCCCGTATGCACGCGTGGGCATCGATCTTTGGTTTTGATGATTTGAAGCACGGAGACACGAGCTTTCTTACGAGCCGCGACCGTCAGGGAGCGGTCAGGGAATGATGTTTGGACGTGGGTTGGACCGCTTGCTGACGCGCGCGGCTCGTGATACATGGCACCCATCACCTGGTTGTCTGCCCTCCGTGGCTCCCCGTGGTGAATCTGTTTCTCTTTTCGTTGTGGCGTGGTGAGCTTGGGCGGATTATGCTTTAGTAGCTACTGACCCGCCAGGTTGGTTTTTCGGGAAGAGCTTTCGTCATGCAGCAATGGGCCGTTGAACGGACGTCGAGGCGTCGCCGCATTCGTTTGTCGTGCGCAGTGGTGCTGTTGTCGTTGTGCGGTGCTTTGGGGGCGGCGCCGACGGAGCCGGTGGTGACGCCGGCGGAGCGGACGGAGGCAATGAAGCTCGCTTACGACTATCGCAAGGCGCGGACGGATGAGGAACGCTCGGAGCTGGTCGCGAAGGCGGCGGGTTCGACGGCGATGGCGAAAGAGCGCGTGCTCGAACAGGTGCATGTGCTCATCGGGCGCGATCGGGAGCGGTATCAGACGATGATGCTGCGGGCGACGCAGATGGCAGCGGCGAAGATGAAGAGCGGCGCCGACGCCAACGATCTGAATCAGCAGCGCGAGGCGATCGACAAGGTGATCGCGGCGCCGACGAAGGAAGCGGTGCACGACACGGCGGACCCGGCGCTGGCGAAACTGCGGACGGCGCTGGTGCCGGCGACGAGCGACATCCTGGCGGCGGATCAACGCATCGCCGAGGTGCGACAGTCGCTGGAGGTCTACGCGGAGCAGGCGGCGAAGCTGGGCGATGCGCCGGTGGAGCGGACGCTGTCGAATCTGGATCAGGCGGTGATCATCGCGGCGCTGGGAACAGCGCAGGATCGCGCGGCGGTGGCGGCGAATACGAAGCTTTACGATGAGCTGGACCCCGAAGAAGTCGCGGGATTTTTGGAGCTGGATTTGATCCGCGTGCTGTTGAAGCGGCCGGTGCAGGTGATCGACCCGAAGCTGGTCGGGGCGGCGCGTGGGCACAGCCGGGAGATGGTGGAGAAGGGGTATTTCTCGCATGAATCGCCGACGGCGGGGCTGGTGTCGCCCTGGGATCGGGCCAAGCGGGCGGGCACGAGCGCAAACGCGGAGAACATCGCGGCGGGGACGAACTCGGGCGTCGGGGCGATTCAGATGTGGTGGCACAGCCCGGGGCATCTGACGAACATGATGGCGAACCACCGGCGCGCTGGGCTCGGTAAATCGAGTCAGACTTGGACGCAAATGTTTGGGGATTGAGGCGTCATGCTCCCCGCCCTTGAGGGCGGGGCTGGGGGCGGGTGAGGCGCGTCAGATCGTGCAGGTTTCGTTTCGATGCGGGTGCGGGCCGGGGCTGATGCGGTTCACCCCCACCCAACCCTCCCCCTCGAAGAGGGAGGGCTTCAATCATCGTCATCATCTTCGAGGCCGAATTCTTTGAGCCAGCGGTCGGTTTCGGTGTCGAGGTCGGCGGGTGGGGGTTCGTGGCCGGTGAGGCCGAATTTTTTCATCCAGGCGTCGGGGTCGTTGGGCATAGGCGGGCGCGGTTTGGCGTGCTGCTGATGCTCATAGCGCGCGAAGGCGCGGGCGAGTTGATTGAGGAAGGTTTCGCACGACAGCACGCGGGCACGGCGGCGTTTTGCGGCGCGCTGAATGCGATGATCATTGGACACGACGGTCAGTTTGCGCGGGGACGTGTCGGCGTCGATGAGGCGCTCGATGACGTCGTCGGCTTCTTCGGATTTGCCGGAGTGGAGCAACTCGGCCCGGCCGATGTCGCACAGGGCCAGATCTTCGTCGGGTTTGGGATTGCCGTCGCAGACGACGATGAGGCGGCCGGGGTCGAAGTTGGAACGGTCGAGCATGGCGGCGAGCTGGAGGGCGTTGATCGACGCGTAGCGCTCCGGGAGCACGTGCGAACAGTGCAGCACGTTGTAGGCGTCGAGGATGAGGGACATGAAGGGAGAGGGGGGTTGGGGGTTAGGGGTTGGAGATCAGGGGGTAAGGATAACATGCATGGGAAAAGCACGCCCCGCTGAAGCGGGGCGTGCCGAGGGGGCGCTGGTGTTTTGCTGATCCTTGAACTCCGAGCCCTTATTTGATTGAGGCGCGGAGTTTGGCGTCCTTGGCCTCGACCTGTTCGGTTTGGCCGGCGCGCCAGGCGGTGACTTTTTTGGCGAGGTTGGGGTCGGTGAGGGCGATGATCTGAGCGGCGAGGACGGCGGCGTTTTTCGCGCCGGCGGAGCCGACGCCGACGGTGGCGACGGGGACTCCGGGGGGCATCTGCACGGTGGAGAGCAGGGCGTCGAGTCCGTCCATGACGCCGCCTTTCATGGGCACGCCGATGGTGGGGCAGTGGGCATGCGCGGCGACGACGCCGGCGAGGTGGGCGGCCATGCCTGCGGCGCAGATGAACACCTTGACCCCGCGGCCGGGGGCGTCTTCGACGATCTTGAGCACCTTGGCGGGGGTGCGATGCGCGGACGCGACATGCACGTCATGCGCGATGCCCAGTTCGCTCAGCAGTTCGTGACACTTGCTCATGGCTTCCCAGTCGCTGTCGGACCCCATGAGAATGATGGCTTGGACGGGTTTGGCGTCGCTCATTGCGGTGACTCCTTTGAAGAAGGGGATGATAGCAGTGAGCGAGACCGCCGCAAGCGGCGTCGCTAAACGTGGCGAAGGGATAATAAATTGAAGTTACGGCACGAGGAACGAATCGTCGACGCTGGTCGGACCTTCGAGGCCGGTGTAGTTGTCGAAGCCCTCGTCGCCGGCGTGGAAGATGTTGTCGTCGTTGGCGAGGTGGGGGTTGTCGAGCCAGGTGACTTGGCCGTTGGTCATGAGCACGTTCTGTCCGCCGTCGGCGCCGTGGTTGAAACTGCTGGTGTCACGGGCGAGGCCCATGCGGTAGTGGCCGGTTTCGAAGAAGGGGTTTTTGTCGGCGAGGATGGCGATCAGCGGACCGCCTTCGAGACTGGCTTTGTTGCGGGAATACTGATTCTGAAAGCTGAAGCTGGCGGAGGCGAACGTGGGCCAGTCGCGGGCGTCAGTGGGCAGCGACTCGGGCGCTTCGGGATTCTCTGAGCAACTGAGCAATTTGAGCGTGACATATCCGTCGCGCACCGCCACGAACAGATGCGCCGAGTTCGACAGCGCATTGCCCTGTTCATCGAACTGGTTGGTCAGCCACCAAGGCGACCCGAGCCGCGACTTCGTGGCCGGCATCGACCCGCGATTGTCGGCGGCGTAGCTGATGAGCCCCATGCCCGCCCCGGCGAGATTCGCCTGACAGGCGACCTGCCGCGCGGTCGATCGGACGCTCGACAGCATGGGCCAAAGCAGCGACACGCCGATGAGGAACATCGCGGCGGTGGCGACGAGTTCGCGCATGTCCACGCGCAGCGGACCGAACCCGCCGCCGGACCCGGTCAGATGATCGATCTGCTGCGAGAGGGCTTCCTGGCGGCGAGTGGACTCGATAAGCTCGAGCGTTCGCGGAACGAGCAGGTCGCCGGTCGAAGGGGTGGGCAGATGGTCGAGCAGGCCGAGCAGTTCCATGATCCGGTGCGCCCGATCGTGATGAATTTCGTCGAGGGCGCCGAGATCGAAGCCGCTGTCGATGAGCGCGTCGAGGACGGTCTGGTCCTGTGGACTGAGCGTGTCAGAGTATGGAAGGTCCGTCATGGCCGAAAATCCGATCGTTGGGCACAACACCAAAAAGTGTTACGACGTTTGTTCTTCCCGATGCTCCTGCTGCCAGGTCTTAGCAAACGTCGCGACTGCCGTATGCAGGCGGCTCTTGACGGTTCCGAGCGGGATCGACAAGGCGTCTGCGATTTCGTTGTACGACAGTTTCTGGAAATACGAGAGAAGCAAAATTTCCCTCAGATGCTCAGGCATCCGAGCAATAGTACGCTGCACCTGCTGCTGGAGTTCGCCCGCCTGAAGATTTTCATCGGGCATGGGCAGGTCGGATTTGAGCAGGTCCACGAAGCTGCCCGCTTCGCCGTCGCTGCTCATCGGGGCGTCGAGCGGCGCGGCCGGCCGGCGACCCTTTTTCCGCATGTAATCGCGGGCTTTATTGGCCGCGATCGTAAAGAGCCACGGCTTGAACCGCCGCTCCGGATCGAACGACTCGGCGGACAGGTGCACCTGCAGGAAGGATTCCTGAAAAATGTCCTCCGCCGCGGATCGATCGCCCATGAACCGCGCCAGAAAATGGAACAATTCGTTGCGGTAGCGCTCGATGAGCACCTCGAAAACCTCGTGCTGACCGCGCTGGTACAGCTCGATGAGCTGCTCATCCGTCATATCCTGCGGATCTTGCGTGTTTTTGGTCGAAGCGGAACGGCTCATGCGGATCCTGGTTTGGTTCAGGCCGCTGATTATACGACCATGCGCGCGTGCCACAACGCCGGCCATACCGCCACCAAGATGTCCAGTTCTCGTACCCATCTCGCTGATCCTTCATACGCTTGGATGCCCGGTCCGGTTCGAATGTTTCACCCGCAAGTTCCCATCCCTCGTTTTTGACCCAAAATTTGCATTTTGTTTGCAACATTTCGATTGACGCCTCGAACGGCGGTTCGGTACACTCCGGTAGTCATTTTCGCCGAGGTATCGCTGTGGATTCCGGGATCCCTCGTGATTGTGATCGGTCTTGAACGACGCCCGCCGGGCGCGCGTGGAGGTCTGTCGTGATGCGTAAGTGCCTCATGAGCGACTTGCTGATGTCGCTGCTATTGATCATCGGGGCCATGCCTGCCGGGGCGCAGACCAACGATACATGGAAGGCGGACGCCGGCGGCGACTGGTCCGATCTGGCCAACTGGCTCAACGGCATGCCGCCCAACGACGGCGGCGTCGCCACGTTTCCCGATGTGCTCAGCAACATCGCCAACATCAACCTCGACATCCCCGTCGAACTGTCCGGCCTCGTCTTCGACAGCGCCTACACCATCAACCTCAATCCCACGACCGGATCGCTGACGTTCGCGAACGGCGTCGACACCGCCACGATCGACAACACGCATGGCGCACACGCGCTCGGTGCGTTCACACTCAACTCCAACCTCGCCATCAACAACACCAGCGAAACGCTCACGTTCGGCGGCGTCATCTCCGGGCCCGGGGGCCTGATCAACAACAGCGGCTTCACCGTCCTGAACGCCAACAATACCTACGCCGGTCAAACCGTCATCCAGGGCGGCCGCATCGATGTCGCCACCGACGCTGGTCTCGGCGCCGGAACCGACACCGAAGCGGACGGCACGATCGTCAAATCCGGCGGTGTGCTGCGACTGGGGCCCGGCGTCGACATGACGCATGAGATGCTCATCCTCGAAAACGGCGGCGAACTGAGCTCCACCACCGGCTCCGGCACCGAAAACGTCTTCACCAACGAAATCAAGCTCGTCGGCTCCGGCGTCATCAATCCGCAGGGCACGCGCAGTCTGCTCTTCAAGGGCGTCATCTCCGGCGACGGCGATCTGATCATCAAACGCGCCAACTATGGAATCTTCTTCAACGACAACACCTACACCGGCAAAACCACGCTCTCGAACGTCAATCTCACCGTCCTGACTTCCAACGGTCTGGGCACCACGGACCAAGGCACGGAACTCATCAGCGGATACCTGTTTCAGGAAGTGCACACCGATGAGGATTTCACCGTCCACGCCCGCGGGACGCTCATGCTCGGCGGGTCGGACACGCCCTACACGAACGAACTGATCTTCTTCGGCGGCACACTCGGCGGAGATCGGCCGCCTTCGTCGCCGAATCTGGTCGACATTCAGTCGCAGGTCCACGCCATCGGCGCGATCACGCTCAACAACGTCAATTCCGGCGGCGTCACCACTCAAATCTCCGGCGGACTCGATGTGCAGGGCGATCTGATCCGCCTCGGGGCCAACGGGCAGATCATCCTCAACAGCGCCGCGACGATCTCCGGAAACGTCGACGTCGGCGGCGACCTGACCGTTCGCCACGCCTACGACGCGCCCGGCGCGCTGACCATCCTCGGCGGCTTCGCGCGGTTCGAAGTCGACCAGTCGGTGGCGGATTTGCGGATCACGTTCAACTCGACCTACTACCTCAGTTCCGCGGACCTGCCTGAATTGCAGACGGGCAACGGCGCGGTACTGACGGTGCTGGCGCCGGAGATCGAGCTTGAGACGGCGATCGACATCGACGCGGACATCGCCGGCGTGCAGGTGATTCATAAGCGCAGCGGCAATCGTCTCGTCGCCTCGAACATCGGCGCATCCAACGACGCCCGCATCGACGTCGAAGCCGGGCAGTACAACGTGGCGGGGGCGACGGGTCTGGGCTCGACCGTCGGCGAAACCTTTGTGGTGGGCAATCTCGGTGACGTGGCGATCAACGCCGGCGTCAGCACCGCCGAGAACTTCCATATCGAAAACGCAAACGGACTGGGTCTGGCCGGCGCCCTGCGCGGGTTCAGCAACGGCGCGACGGTCACGGGCAACATCGAACTGGGCGACGGCGCCACCGTCGGCGCCGGACTCACCATCGCCGGCACCATCAGCGGCGGCACGCTCGAATTCTCGTCCCACGACACACGCACTTTTACCTTCGTCGACGCCCTGATCGCTTCCTCCGGCCACACCTACACCGGCCTGACCCGACTCAACGCGGTGAACCTCTTTCTGATCAACAACGGCGCGCTGGCGTCGACCGCGGGTGTCTTCGTCGGACGCAATTCGCTGTTCGTTCTCGATAACAGCGGGACGGCGAATCTGACGGATCGCCTGGCCGACGACGTGCCTGTTCAGATGGCGTTCGGAACGCTGGAAATCCGCTCGGCCGTGGGCGGATCGAGTTCTGAAACGATCGGCGAAGTCGATCTGCTTCAAAGCAGAAATACGATCAAGGCCACGCTCAGCGGCGGCGGAACCGGCGCCGACCTGACCCTCGGCAACCTCGTGCGATCCGCCGGCGCGACGGCCGACTTCCGCACGACCCCCGCTTCCGGCGCACGCATATTCCTGCCCGGCGTGACGCTCAACGACGGGCTCGTCGGCGGATGGGCCGTCGTCTCCGACAAGAAGGACTTCGCCACGCTGACCGCCAACGGCGTCGAACCGCTCAGCACGACCGGCCGGGCGTCGCAGATCAATGGTGCCGCCGCCGACGCCAACGTCCGCACGACCGTCGCCCTCAATCCGCTCACCGCCGATCAATCGATCAACTCGCTTGTCGTCGATTCCACCAGCGCGATCGATGTGGACCTCGGCGGGCATCTGCTCAACGTCGCCTCCGGCGGCATCCTCAACGCCGGCACGGGTTCGCCGAACCATTCCTACTTCAACGGCTCGCTGACCGCCGGCGGAAGCACGCCCGACGCCGAACTCTTCATTCATGCCAATGTCGTCAAACTGAACATCGCCGCGAACATCGTCGACAACCCCGGCGGAGCCGTGGCGCTGGTGGCGGGCGGGTCGGGCACCGTCAAACTGTCCGGGACGAACACCTACACCGGCGCGACCTACGTCAACACCACGCTCGAAATCGCCAACATCAACGCCATCGCCCCCGGCAGTCCGCTTTATCTGGCCGGGACGTACAAGGTGCTCGACACGGGCGGCGGGGTCCTGCCGCTTGATGAAGTGCATCTGATTGGCGGTACATTTTCCTCCGCCAGCGGAACCTGGAAGTACGATCCGCAGGGCCTCATCGCCGAGTCCGGCACACTGGCGGTCGCGCTGACCGGCAACGCGGACATCATCAAAACCACGCGCGGCCGGCTCCTCATCAGCGGCGTCAACACCAGCTACTCCGGCAACATCGATGTGCAGGAAGGCATTCTCTCCGTCGGCGGGACTGCGGTGCTGGGCTCCGGTGTCACGACGATCCACGACGGCGCGCAGCTTAACCTGTACAGCTCCACCGCCGGGGGCAACATCGACCTCGCCGGCGGCATCGTCTATCTGCAGAACACCGGCCTGTCATGGTCCGGCTCGCTTCACGTCAGCGCCGAATCGACCTTCGTCGGCTACCAGCCCGATGTTTATCCCATGCGCATCGCGGCGACGAATCTGCTGGCGAATCTGAGCGGCGACGGAAACCTGCACATCGACGCGCTGACCGGCACCGTCTCCCTCAAGGGCGACAACGCCGACTACACCGGCGCGATGATCGTCGAGAGCGGCACGCTGATCAATGCGTCGCTTGACACGGGCATGGGCTCGATCGTGGTCAAACACGGCGGGGCGTATCAGGAAACGGCAGCAACAAGCCGCGTGATCCATCTTGACGGCGGCGTGGCGTCGGGGTCGGCGATGAGTTCGCATGTGGTGGCCGAAGCGGGTGCGGGTTTAGGCGTGCAAACCTTCACCGGCACGCTGGACATCAATGACGGCGTGCAACTGCTCACCTATAACACGATCAACGAAACCATCAGCGGGCGCGTCAATGTGCGGGGTCACACCGCGATGCGCGGTTTGTCGACGACCGTGACGCTCAATGGTCTGATCGCCTCCGATGCGCCGGACGCCGTGCTGGATCTGCGCGTCAGCGATGTATTCAGTCTCTCAGCCAGCTACCTCGTGCATGACGGACAGAGCTTGACGATCCTGCGCGACGGGCAGACCGCCACGCTGGCCGTCAGCGGCGCCGGCAAGTCCGTCGGCGGCGCCGGTGCGATTCACGACAGCGTCGCCTTGAAAAACAATGCGGCGCTCAATCCCGGCAATTCTCCCGGAACGCTCATGATCGACGGCGCCCTGACGATGGACACAACCGTCACGACCACGATGGAGTTCGCCGCCGACGGAGCGCATGACCGGGTCGACGTGTCTGGCGACGTGGCTCTCGCCGGTCACCTGAATCTGCTGCTCGACGCCGACTTTTCGCCCGTCGCCGGCCAGGTCTTCCCGCTGCTGACATACGAAGGAAATCGCACGGGTCGCTTCACGTTCGCCACCGGCCCGGGGCTGATCGATCAACTGGCGATGCTGCTGCTTTACGACGACGACCCCGGCGGCGTGACGGGCGAAGTGGTCGCCCGGGCGACGCTGCTCGGCGACGCGAACGTCGATGGCAAGGTCGACATCAGCGATCTGGTCCTGCTCGCCAAAAATTTCGGCGCTCTCGGCTCGATGGACTGGTTCGATGGCGATTTCAACTTCGACGGCACTGTCGACATCAGCGACCTCGTCCTGCTGTCCAAGAACTTCGATCTGACGGATCCCCCGGCCGCGTCGTTGATGATCTCGGTCGGCAATGTGCCCGAGCCCGCCACGCTGGGGCTTTTATTCGCCGGTCTGGCGAGCATGGGGCGATCTGCGCGGCGACAGGTTCGGCGCAAATAGATAGGAAGACAGCGAACGAGGAGTCGTCATGATGTCCATGTCATTCCGGGCGCGATGGACCCAAAGGGGACGGATGATCGCTTGTTGCGCCGCGGCGTTGTGGCTCGCCGGTTCCGCTGGAAACGCCCATGCGGAGATTGAAGCGCACTGGCTCAACGCCTTGACCGGGTCATGGGGACAGACGGCGATGTGGTCGACGAATCCCGTGTTCCCCAACAACGGCAGTCCGAATCCCGGCGACTTGTATGACGTATATTTCGACGCGACCGGTGCGGCCTACATCGTCAGTGCCACGCAGAACGTGACGCTCTCGAGTCTGACCCTCAACTCCCCCGACGCCACCATCGAAGACTACAGCGGCAAAACAATGGAGATCGGCGTCCTGCACGTCGACGCCAGCCGCTTCAAAATCGGCGGCGGCTCCACCCTGCTCAACACGCGCATCGAAACCGCCGGCGACGGCCGCGTCCTGCTTCAACTCTTGCACGGTTTCTCCGTCTTCGATAACGTCACGCTTGCCGGCAACCTCACCGCGCAGTCAAGCAATGACATGATCATCCGCAACGGCCTGACGCTCGACGGCGGAGCGATCAATGTCAATCCGCTCGCCGGGATGTATTTTCAGGGCGCCGGCGGACTGAACGGAACCGGCACAATCACCTTCGGCACCGGCACCTCCAACCCTGGCTACATCGAGCCGGACCCGGACCACGCACTGGTCATCGCTTCGGGCATCAC
This sequence comes from Planctomycetota bacterium, assembly GCA_016125255.1. Lineage (NCBI taxonomy): Bacteria > Pseudomonadati > Planctomycetota > Planctomycetota bacterium. The sequence goes on from WGMD01000020.1 coordinate 147,211, forward strand.
CATCCAGACCGGCACCGCCAGCGGCGTCTTCGGCGGCATGAACCCCGATGCGCAGACACAGCAAGTGATCAACAACGGAACTATTCAGGCCTCGGCGGGACAGCAAATCTCGTTCAATGTCGCGTCCTTCGTCAATCAAGGCCTGACGCGCACCAATGGCGGGACGCTGAGCATCTACGCGGATTGGACCAATCTCGGAACGATCGAATTGAACGGCGGCATCCTCGAACTGGGCGGACAATTTGCCTGGAGCGATCTGGGCAACATTCAGCGCACCGGCGGCGAAGTGAGGATCACCGGAGTTTTCGACAATTCCGGCCAGACGCTTCTGCTCGACGCGCAGACGGGGTCGTGGGATCTGAATGGCGGGACCATCGTCGGCGGCACGATTCAGGCCACCGGCGGCGCGGCCTTCATTCCGCACTACGGCACGCTTGACGGCGTCACGCTTGACACGCCCACGACCGGCGCATTCAAAATCACCAATGGACTGACGCTGCTGAAGGATCTGACGCTCACTGGCACGCTGAGCGTGGCTGACACACAGACCATCGACGGCCACGCGACCATTCACGCGCAGGGTTCGAACGCGCGCATCGATGCCGGCGGCCCGGGGTTTCAATCGCTCACGACCGGGCCGGGCATCGTGATTTCCGTCGATCCCGGCGCGTCGCTTCTGATCGGCTCCGCGACCAATAATCCGCTGGCTTTTGACAATCAAGGTACGATCAATGTCGAGGGAGGTACGCTGGCATTGTCGTTCGAGCAGTTCACCAACACCGGCACGATTCATCTCAACGCCGGGACACTCAATCTCGGCAGACAATTCACGACCGCCGCGCTGAATCATTTCGACCGCATGCCCGGCACGACCGTCAACCTTGTCGGTACGCTCGACAACACCGGCGCGACGCTGAATCTTGCGAGTCTCGGCGGGGCGTGGCATCTCGGAGCCGGGGCGCGGATCGCCGGAGGATCGATCCAGACCGATGCGACCAACGCGCTGCTGATCGATGTCCTGCCCGGCGGCGTGACGACCTATCCCGTCCTGCAGGACACGAATCTAAGCGGCCCGTTGACGCTGGATGTGAATCAGGTATTGCAGGTCGAAGGCACGCTCAACCTCGAAGCCGGGTCGACGCTCTCGATGCTCAGCACGTCGAGCCCGATCGCCGGCGCGACGATCATCGGTGCGGCGAACTCGGTGATCGACGGTCCGGGCGAAATCGTGTTCAACGGGTCGGGCTCCAGCAGCCGCATCAAGCCCGGCGCCGGAACGATGACCTTCGGCGCCGATCTGGTGATCCGCACCGGCGCCACCGGCGGCGCCATCGGCGCTAATTCCTCCCCGTCCGCACCGCGATTCATCGTCAACAACGGCCTCATCTCCGCGCAGACTCCCGGTACGACCATCACCATCAGCAACAATCTCGCCACCGACCTGTTCACCAACAACGGCATCGTCGAAGCCGCCAACGGCGCGAGCGTCGTCATCGCCAATCACTGGGCAGGCGCGGGTCTGCTTCGCGCCCTTGGCGGCAGTCTTTACCTCGGCGGCACGTTTACCGGCGCGGATGTCCAGAACATGCAGAACGTCGGCGGCCACATCGTGCTGCGTCAGGGCACGCTCGACAACACCGGCAACACGCTGATGCTCAACAGCACCACCGGGTCGCTCGAACTGGGTCAGGCCGGGATCCTGATGGGCGGAACGGTCGTCGGCGCCGACGGGGCTGGGCTGATTGCGATTATTGACGGCAGCAGCGCCACGCTGCAGGATGTTCAAATCGACGCGCCGCTGACGATGATGCGCGAGGTCTATGTCAAGGGTCACGTCTTCTTCAACGGCGCGGTCACGATGAACGGCTTCAATCTCCGCTCGCTCGATCATGATGTCATCGACGGCGCCAGCGCGATCAATCTCACCGGCTCGATTCTCAGTCAGTCCAACCACGCACTGACCATCGGGAGCGGCCTGACTTTCACGGATACGACCAAGGCGTTGACCGTCGGCGACTCGAGCGGCATATTCACCAATCACGCCGCCTTCGCGGCGGATGGCGCCGCGGCGTCGCTCGAGTTCAAGGGCCAGAGCTTCGCCAACGATGGCGTGCTTTCGGCGCTCAACGGCGGCAAGATCAAGATCAGCGCGACGCAGTGGTCCAACACCGGCGCGATCCATCTCAATGGCGGAACCCTCGAACTCGCCGGGGCTTTCTCAACCGCCGGCCTCGGAGCCATCGACAATGTCGGCGGTGCGATCATCCTCACCGGCACGCTCGACAACACCGGCGCGACGCTCAAGCCCGACGCCACGATCGGCGACCTGACACTCAACGGCGGAACGATCACCGGCGGCATCATTGACCTGTCCATGGGCCATCTGATCTACGCCGGCAACACCAAAAACAAGATCAGCGGATCGCAAATCCTCGGCCCGCTCGATCTGACCACGGACGGCGCGAAACTCACTGTCGAAAACGGCGTCGCCTTCAATGGCATCGCCAACGTGACCGGTTCAGGCGCCGCGTTGAACATTGATGTTTCGAGTTTGCCCGACGATGTGCTGATCCATCTCGGCGACGCGACGGGATTTGCGCGGACTTTGACTTTGTCGATGGCGGATACGTTCACGCTCGGAGCGGATGCGCTTGTGCGGGGCGGCAATGCGACCGTCAACTCCCACGGCAGCGTCGATCCGAACGGGCCGGTGATCAACTTGGGCGAAATCCGTGCCGACATCAACGGGCAGACGCTCATCCTGGCGCCCCGGACGCTGCGTAACCACGGCATGATGAACGCACAGACGGGCGGCATCCTCGAGGTTTACAATTCGACGGCTTTCACGAACGAAACCGACGGAACGATGCACGCCGCCGGCGGCACCCTCTGGATCGACGCAAGCAACTGGACGAACAACGGCCTGATCGACGCGGTCAACGGCAGCACATTCATCCTTGCGCGAACATGGACCAATACCGGTTCGATTAATGTCGCGGATTCGACGCTTGAAATCCGCAATTCGTCGACCACGCCCGGGAACATCACCGCCGTCGATTCGCTCATCAAGGTGACCGACAGCGCGACGACCGCATTCCTGCATCAGATTCAGTCGACCAATGTGAGCTATTCGGTAATCGGCGGAATCGTGACGAATACCAGCGATGTCATCACGCTCGACGCGCCGTGGGCCATTGGATCGAACGGCCAGATCAAGGGCGGCGTGATCGAGGACTTTGACGGCTCGCCGATGATGATCAGTGCAGGAGCGAGCGCCAGCACGTTTGACAGCGTCACACTCAACGGCAACGTCGTTGTCAATCCGGGAGCAACGCTGTTGCTGACAAAGACCATCTCGCTTGGCGCCAACGCCACGATCAGTCTCGTGAGCACCGCGGCCGACGGCGTGGCCACGCTCCGGGATGGCACGAGCACCGGCATTGTCGGGTCGGGCCAGATCGTCCTGAACGGCTCTGACGACGCAAATCAGATCACTTATTACAACATCATCGGGAACGGCGTCACGCTGCGCACCGGCACAACGGGGGGCACGATCGCCAACGGCATCAACGCCGGGCTGGTCCTCGTTGAAACGCCCGGTGCGACGGTGACGCTGCTTTCGTCCTTCCGCAACGCCGGCGTCGTTCGCGTGACGGATGGGCAGGTTGTCCTTGGCGCCGCCACCGGTCCTTTCACTTCGCTTACGGGCTCTTTCATCGGCAGCTACGAACGCACCGGCGGGACCATCTCGATCGCCGCCAAGACCATCAGCAATAGCGGCAATGTCATCGACTTGGACAAGATGGGCGACGTGTCGCTGCTGTCCGGTACGCAGATCACAGGTGGGACGATTCGCTCGCACAATGGGCACGAACTGATCTTCACGACGACGGGCGCGTTTTTCTCGAGCGTCGTGCTCGATGCGGATGTGCGCGTGCTGGCGGGGGCGAGTGGGGCAGCGCCGAATGTGGCGGGGCACCGGATCACGCTTGAAGGTGCGGCGGACATGGACGCGACGGTCGGGCTGCCTTCGACGTTCCACGGTCAGGTGTTTCTGGCTGGGTCGGACAACGCCAATCGCATCGGCCTGACCAATTTCCCCAACGCAACGATCAACAGCGACACGCTCATCGAAACGCAGACGACCGGCGGCGTATTGGATATGGCGGCGAGCCCGTCACTGGGGTTGATCAATCTCGGAACACTTCGTGCGAACGTCGACGGCAGCGTCGTCACCGTGATGTCGAGGCTGCTCGGCAATTACAGCGCGTTTGCTAATCAGGGGCAGATTGAAGTGACGAATGGCGCCCGAATTGAAGGGGTCGCGTTAAGCACATCGACGCAGCCGTGGTTCGATCAGACGGCTGGGGCACTGAAGCTCGATCAAGGCACCTTCGCCACGCCGGACCGCGCACGCATCCGAGGTGGCGTCGTCGAAGGGCGCGGTGTGATCGAAGGCGATGTGGAACTCAAAGGCACGGGCGTGCTTCGGCTCGGCGTGACGGGCGGGGCGCCGGGGGCGCTGATGATTGAGGGGGATTTGAGCATCACCGAGCCGACCGCAAAGGTCGATGTCGTGATCGACGGCATCGGGGGCTTGAGCGAACACAATCGCGTCGACGTCACGGGTGATGTGACACTGGGCGGCATGCTGGCGTTGTCGCTGGCGGACGGTTACACGCCGACGGCGGGGGATGTATTCACACTGCTGACCTATGGCGGGACGCGGACGGGGCGATTCGATGAAGTGACGGGTGCGGGGTTGCTGGGCGATTTGGCGCTGTTGGTGCTTTACGACGACGATCCGGGCGGCGTGGCAGGGGAAGTGGTGGCGCGGGCGACGATGCCGGGCGACTCGAATGCGGACGGACGCGTGGACATTTCGGATCTGGTGGTGCTGGCCCGGAACTTCGGCGCGATCGGCACGATGGACTGGTTCGACGGAGACTTTAACCTCGATGGCAAGGTCGATATCAGCGACCTGGTGCTGCTGGGCAGGAACTTTGATCTGCATGATCCGGCGGCGGCGGCGCTGGCGATTCGCGTGGACAACGTGCCGGAGCCGGGGATGGCGATGATATGGCTTATGTCGGGCGCGGGAGTTATGAGGCGCTTCGGTCGACGCTGCCGCGCTCGGCACTAGCGCGGGGCGGGTCCGGCGGCGCGTGGATCGTGCCCGAGCCGACATCGTCACTCATCGTTGCGCTGCTCGACGCGCCTTCACAAACACCCTTTTTTATCGAACAAAATAAACAAATCCGCCTGTAAAAACATCACGGATTTTACTTGTGGTTTTTATATTAGGATTTTAGGATCAGGATCGATCGCGGGGTCGGCGGTTGATCATTTCATTTCGTATCGGGACCGCAATGGGGCTGCGCAGTCGGCCCGCATGGGGGTATGCACGATGGCGACGTATCACAGATGCGCGTCGGTGTGTGTGTGGGTCGGCACGGTGGTGTCGGTGCTCGTTGTCACATCATTGCCGCCGGGGGCGCGGGCGGCGATCGTGACCTCGGGTCAGGTTTCGCCGGCATGGAACGGCACGGATCCGTGGAACACCGGCTCAACCCTGGCGATCGCCTTCACCGGCACCGGCTCGATGACCGTGACCAACGGCAGTCACGTCAACAGCCCCAATTCCACGCTCGGCACCTCGCTCAATTCCGTCGGCACCGCGACGGTCAACAACGCCTTCTGGCAAACCTCGACGCTGACCGTCGGCGGCACGGGCCAGGGCATCATCAACGACCTCAACGGCGCCAGCGTGTCGTCTTCATCGACCATCACCATCGGTCTGAACGACAGCGCCGTGCAGAGCAGCATCGTCGTTGACAACAGTGCCCAGTTGACCGCCACCGGCGCGATGACGATCGGCTCCGCCGGCAAGGGACTGCTCAAGCTCGATCACGGCGGCACCGCCTCCAACACCAGCGCCACCCTCGGCTCCGCCGCCACCGGCGTCGGCGATGCGCAAATCCTCAACGGCATATGGACCAACACCGGCATTCTCACCGTCGGCGGCAGCGGTCACGGATCACTGACCATCGGCTCCGCCGGCCACGTCACCAACACTGAGGCCGACATCGCGCTCAACGCCAACTCGGTGGGCGTCGTGACCGTCGACGGCGGCACATGGACGAACAGCGGCTTTTTGATCGTGGGTAAAGCGGGCGCCGGCGAGCTGTACATTCACTCCGGAAGCACCGTCAACAGCAGCACCTCAAGTTATCTCGGCTTTCAGAGTATGTCCTCCGGTCTCGTCGAAGTGGATGGCGGCGTATGGCACACCAACATCATCCTGGAAATCGGACAATCAGGCAGCGGAACGCTGCACATTTCCAACGGCGGCGTGGTGACCGATGACGATGGCTACCTCGGCGACAGCGGCTCCTCCTCTGGAACGGCGACCGTCGAAAACGGCACGTGGACCAACAACGGGTATCTGATCGTCGGATCCAACGGCGTTGGCTTCCTCGACATTGGCGCCGGCGGGCACGTGTCTTCGGGGGCGTTCGCCGATATCGGCGGCGGGGGTATCGGGAGCGTGACCGTCGAAGGCAATGATGCACGACTCGATGTCGCCATGGACTTGACCTTGGGACAGACAGGGACTTCGAAGGGGACGATGGTGATCAAAGACGGTGGTGTCGTGACCGACCAACGCGGATTTGTGGCCTTCGGCACCAATACCAACGCGGCTGTCTCGATCATCGGCGACGGCTCCAAGTGGATCAACCTCGGAGATGTCGGCGTCGGCGATGACACGGGCCAGAACTAAGGAACGGGTACCGTCACGATCCTCGAAGGCGCCGAGATGGATGTTGGCAAATCGTTGTACATCGGGGCCAGGGGTACGGTGAACATCCTCGGCGGAACGCTCCGTCTCACCGGGGACACGCCGTTTGTCTTAAGAGTCGGCGGCCAGCTTGAGTTCAACACGGGTACCATCGCGTATGACGGCGACCTGAACTTCGGCTCGCTTGCATACGGCAAGCTACTGACGCTGTTCCCCACGCGCACAATACCGACTTACCAGGGCTTTGAAGTCGCCGGTGCCTTCACGCTCGGCGAAGTCATCACCGTCGACGGCGGCACGCTGAGCTTCGGCTCGCTCCTGAACGCCGGCTATCTCGATTTTCAGAAGGGCACGATCAACGTGCTCTCCGCCGATGTGAACATCGGGTCCTCCGGCTTGTTCGGCCCGTCCGTCGTTCTCGACGCCACGAAAACCATCAACGTCTCCAACAATGTCACGCTCAATTCCATCGGCACCGTCGATCTCAAAGGCGGCATCTTCAGCGGCGGGGTGATCGACAATCAGGGGCTCATTCTTCTGGAAAGCCCGCTGGGCGGATTGGCCGGCGGAACGCTTTCCAACAGCGGGCTCGTCACAGGTTCGGGACGCATCGACAATGCCCTGGCGAATCAAGCGAGCGGACAGGTGCGCGTCCTCGCCGGGCAGGACCTGCGTTTCACCGGCAGCGCGCCGCATGATAACGCCGGCCTGATCGAGTCCGTCGCCGGCGTCATGGAGTTTACGGATCATCTGACCAATGAAGCGGTGGGCCGCATCACCGGACGTGATGCGCTTTATGTCTTTACCGGCGGGCTGAACGACCTCGGTCAGCTTAATTTCACCGGCGGAACCAATGATGTGTACGGCGATGTCGATGTCGCAGGCGGCGGTCGCATCACGACCTCCGGCCCGACCGGCACGACCAGCAATTTCTTCGGTAATGTGCATCACAACGGCCAGCGCATTCAGACTGCGGCGGGGAACATGAGCGTGTTCTTCGGCGATGTCACAGGGGCCGGGGCGTTCACCGGCACGGGTACGGTGCGCTTCGAGGGAACCTACTCGCCCGGCAACAGCCCGGCGGTGGTGAGCTTCGGCGGCGACATGCAGATGGGCGATGCGTCCGAGTTGAAAATGGATCTGGCCGGCAGCCCCAACAAGCCCGGGCTCAGCCCCACGAGCGATGAACTGATCATCACCGACGACGTCGCGCTCGATGGCAAACTCAAGTTGAATCTCGCCCCTGATTTCGCCCCGATCGCCGGACAGATTTTTCCGCTGCTGGCATTCGGCGGCGATCGCACCGGCCGCTTCGATGACATCGACGGCCAGGGTTTGCTCGGCCAGGTCGCTCTGCTGGTGCTTTACGATGACGATCCGGGCGGCATCGACAACGAAGTGATCGCCCGCGCGACGATGCTCGGTGACGCCGATGTCAGCGGCCGCGTCGATATCAGCGATCTGGTGATCCTCGCCAAGAACTTCGGGGCGGCAGGACAGATGGACTGGTTCGATGGCGACTTCAATTTCGATGGCAAAGTGGACATCAGCGACCTGGTGCTGCTGGGCAAATACTTTGATCTGAGCGACCCGGCGGCGACCCCGATTGTCACAGCGCTTCGGGCTGTGCCGGAACCGGGGATGTGCGTGTTTTGGATGGGGATGTTTGCGGGAATGGGCGGATTTTTAGGGAAAAAGCGGGGGAGTTGACGTTATGAAAACCGGTTGCTAAAGTATGCCTGTACGTGCTGATTGGGCAACTGATCAGGGTGGGACCTCGCTCCCCGCGAGGGTCGAATATATTTTCGACTAACACCGCGAACACGACTTGACACCGGCCGCGAGGTGGCTAATATCTCCGGTCGCTTAACCGCCCCTGAATAAAGGGCGGGCCCTGAAAAGGGTGTTGGTCTTTGACAAGTGAACAGTTGAGACGCCGCGAGGATGTGGCGATTCGGCAGGCAAACACAATAGCTTGTCGAGTCGGATCCCCTCTGTCGAATAACAGCCGACAGAGTGGCTCAAACATCCTTGTGACGCCTGTGAATTCCAATGATTGTCACGAAAGTGACACGCAAGAAGAATATCCAGCGAATGGATGTTTGAGCCTTACCTGCCGTCTTAGCCGACGGCAGGGTGGTGGGACTCGAAAGAGTCTCTTCCACGACCGGTCGATCCTATGATCGATCAAACCGGATCTAAACCTTCTTTCGAAGTGACGCCCGAACCGTCGGGCTAGCAACGATAAACAAGTGAAGAGTTTGATCCTGGCTCAGCGCGAACGCTGGCGGCATGGCTAAAACATGCAAGTCGAACGCGAATCCACCTTCGGGTGGTAGTAGAGTGGCGAACGGGCGAGTAATGCATTTCTAACGTGCCTCAAGGCCAGGGATAGCTCACCGAAAGGTGTGGTAATACCTGATAACCCAATCGGATCGCATGAACTGATTGGCAAAGGCTTGCTTCCTTGAGATCGGGAAATGTGGTATCAGGTAGTTGGTGGGGTAATGGCCTACCAAGCCTATGACGCCTAGCGGGTGTGAGAGCATGACCCGCCGCATCGGAACTGAGACACTGTCCGGACTCCTACGGGAGGCTGCAGTAACGGATCTTCCGCAATGCACGCAAGTGTGACGGAGCAATGCCGCGTGCAGGATGAAGCCCTTCGGGGTGTAAACTGCTGTCAGGGTTCAGGAACACAAATGACCAGACCCAAAGGAAGGGCCGGCTAACTTCGTGCCAGCAGCCGCGGTAATACGAAGGGCCCGAGCGTTGCGCGGAATCACTGGGCTTAAAGCGTGCGTAGGCGGGGGCGTAAGTGCCTTGTGAAAGCCCACGGCTCAACCGTGGAATTGCATGGTATACTGCGTCCCTTGAGGTCGGTAGAGGTTGTCAGAACTCTAGGTGTAGCGGTGAAATGCGTAGATATCTAGAGGAATGCCAATGGTGAAGACAGGCAACTGGGCCGATTCTGACGCTGAGGCACGAAAGCGTGGGGAGCAAACAGGATTAGATACCCTGGTAGTCCACGCTGTAAACGATGCGCACTAGATCCTGGAGGTTCTGACACCATCAGGATCGAAGTAAAAACGATAAGTGCGCCGCCTGGGGAGTACGGTCGCAAGGCTAAAACTCAAAGGAATTGACGGGGGCTCACACAAGCGGTGGAGCATGTGGCTTAATTCGAGGCAACGCGAAGAACCTTACCTGGGTTTGACATGTTCGAAAGAGTCAGGAAGTAGAACCCGGAAACGGGAACGAACGGTATCCAATCCGGAACCTGACACAGGTGCTGCATGGCTGTCGTCAGCTCGTGTCGTGAGATGTCGGGTTAAGTCCCATAACGAGCGAAACCCTGACCCTCAGTTGCTAATTATAGGACTCTGGGGGGACTGCCGGTGTTAAACCGGAGGAAGGTGGGGATGACGTCAAGTCCTCATGGCCTTTATGCCCAGGGCTGCACACGTGCTACAATGGCGTGAACAAAGGGATGCCAACGCGCGAGCGGGAGCGAACCCCAAAAAACACGCCCCAGTTCAGATCGGAGGTTGCAACTCACCTCCGTGAAGTCGGAATCGCTAGTAATCGCGGGTCAGCAACACCGCGGTGAATGTGTTCCTGAGCCTTGTACACACCGCCCGTCAAGCCACGAAAGGAAGGGGCGCCCGAAGTCACCTCGTGCCGAAGGCGAAACTTCTGATTGGGACTAAGTCGTAACAAGGTAACCGTAGGGGAACCTGCGGTTGGATCACCTCCTTTCTAAGGAAGAATCTAGACCGGTTGGACGCCATTCCAACCGTGTTTATCGTGTCACCACTCTCGTCGGCATACAATCTTACGCTGCTCAATTGTCAATTACCCCAACCCCCGTTCGGGAAACCGGGCGGGGGTTTTTTCATATCATCTTCTCGGCTCATCCAGATTTTCTTTCGCCCGTCATCCAGCCTCTGATAGAGTTTCTGGCATCCTGCCCTCCGCCGAGACTGTCATGCGTGCCTTTCTCGTACTCGCCCTCTTTTCACCACTCGCACTTGCCGTCCCAGTGACCAAGGAAAAGGACACCCCGAAGGACGAAATTGCGATCCTCGGAATCTGGCAGATCGAACAGTTCGACGCCGGCGGGGAGAAAGTTCCGCCCGAGGTGAACCAGATCCAATTTGTGTTCGCGAAAGAGGGGAAGTTCTCTCTGACGAACGGACCGAGGGATCGCGGTGCTGGCACGTTCAAACTCGATCCGAGTGCCAAGGTGAAAACCCTCGATATCACAGTCGACGGCACGACCATGCTCGCCATCTACGAACTTGACGGCGATACGCTGAAATTGTGCATCCCCGACAAACCGAATTCCCCCCGCCCGGAGGAGTTCAAAGCCGACTCTGGAGCAAGAATCGCCGTCGTCACTTTCAAGCGGGTGAAGGACACGACGAAGGACAAGTAACCTGCCCCAACACTGAGGTCACTCATGCGCCTGCCCACGCTGGTCGCTGTCGTTCTGATCCCTGCCGTGCTCGTTGCCGCCCCGATCCCGAAAGACAAAGAGAAAGCCAAGGACGAAGTGCTCATTCTCGGCATCTGGAAACTCGACAAGTTCGACAACGGTGGTGAACCCGGAGGCCCGCCTCCGGACGAACTCGACAAAATCCGGTTCGTGTTCGAGAAAGATGGCAAACTGAAACTGACCGGCGGACCGAATGGCGAGTCGATCGAAGGCGAGTACAAACTCGACCCGGCCGCGAAACCGAAAACGATGGACCTCACGATCCAAGGGCGAACTGCACCCGGCCTTTACGACCTCGACGGTGACACCCTGAAGGTTTGCATCACAGAAGGGGAAAACGCCACCCGGCCGACCGAGTTAAAGCCCGACGGGAACCGCACTCCTGTGGTGACCTTCAAGCGGGTCAAAGAAGAGAAGAAGGACAAGTAGCCCCCATTTTCGAGGAATCCCATGCGTCTGCTAACACTGATCACGGCCGTGCTGATCCCCGCGGCGCTCGTCGCTGCCCCAATTCCGAAGGACAAGGAGAAGCCCAAGGACGCGGAACTGATCCTCGGAACCTGGAAACCCGAGGCCTTCGATCTGGGGGGTGCGCCGGGCGCCCCTCCCCAGGAAGTGCTTGAGAAGATTCGTTTTATCTTCGAGAAAGATGCCAAGTTCAAAATCGCAGGCGGACCGGAAGGGGAGGAGTTGGCCGGTACGTTCAAACTGGACGCGGCCGCCAAGCCGAAAACGGTCGACCTGACGATGCAGCGCCCTGGCAGCGATCAACCCGAGACGATGGTCGGGTTGTACGAACTCGATGGCGACACTCTCAAGTTATGCGTTCCCAACGGACCGGGTGAGGCTCGCCCCACCGAGTTCAAACCGGACGGCAAGCAATACGCAGTCATCACCTTCAAGCGGGTGAAGGAAGAGAAGAAGGACAAGTAGGCGGCATCTCAGATCCCGAACCGTGTCATTATCGTGATACGGTTCCTCACCTCCCCTGTTGCTCTACCTGCACTTCTCGGTCACAATAACACTTCTGCTGATCATCGCCTCGCTTGTGGTGTTATTGCTAATGACTCGCCTCTCCGTACTCGTGCTTTTCGCGGCTCTCTCCAGTCCAGTCAACGCCGCCGAGCCGGTGGTCGACTTCAACCGCGACGTCCGCCCGATCCTGTCGAACAACTGCTACGCCTGCCACGGGCCGGACGAGAAGGAACGCAAGGCCCGACTGCGGCTCGACACCTTCGAAGGTGCCCAAATGAAGGGCGCCTTGGTTCCGGGCGAGCCGGACGAGAGCGAACTCGTCCTACGAGTCGAATCGGGCGATGCCGACGACCTCATGCCCCCGGCGCAATCAGGGAAGAAGCTCTCCGCGAAGGAGATCGCCACACTCCGGACGTGGGTGCAACAGGGGGGCAAGTACGCTACCCACTGGAGCTACGTCAAACCGACCCGCCCTGCCCCGCCACCGGTCGCCGACCCGACACGCAACGCGATCGACAATTTCCTCTTCGACCGTCTCTCCAAGGAAGGGCTTAAGCCGTCGCCCGAGGCCGACAAACCGACCCTCATCCGCCGGGTGGCACTCGCGCTCACCGGGTTGCCGCCGACCCTCGCCGAGGTCGATCAGTTTCTTGCTGACGACTCCCCCGACGCCTACGAGACGATGG